>CAMPJU010000154.1 GCA_946886995.1 uncultured Lysobacteraceae bacterium | reverse complement strand
CGAGGTTGATGATGTGGATCTTGCCGCGGGCGCCGAAGATGTACGGGCCCATCTTCGGGTTCCAGTAACGGGTCTGGTGGCCGAAGTGCACGCCGGCCTCCAGCATCTGGCGCATGGTGATCTGGGGCATTGCTGTTGCTCCGATGGGGAATCCGCCGCCCGGCAGTTGGTGGGCGGTGCCGCGGCGCGGGGCCGGGGCATGGATTCCGGGGTTGGGCCTCCCTGCTGCTTCCGTGGCCGAACCCCGAAGGGCACCCCGGCACGGGCTGTGGCAGCAGGTGTGTATTCGCCGGTGACGCCCGGCGTGGGCGATGTAACCCGAGGATTCTAGGGCAATCCCGTGGCCGGGGCAATGCGGGAGCCCCCGAGGCGGCGAACGGGCGATAATGGGGGGATGAGCATTTCAGTGAAGACGCCGGAAGAGATCGGGAAGATGCGGGTGGCCGGCCGCCTGGCCGCGGAGGTCCTGCAGGTGGTGGCCCCCCACGTGAAGCCGGGCGTGACCACCGCCGAGCTGGACCGCATCTGCCACGACCACATCGTCAAGGTCCAGGACGCGGTCCCGGCCAACGTCGGCTACCGGGGCTTCCCGGCCACGGTCTGCACGTCGGTCAACAACGTCATCTGCCACGGCATTCCCAGCGACGCCAAGGTCCTGAAGGACGGCGACATCGTGAATATCGATGTCACCGTCATCAAGGACGGCTGGCACGGCGACACCAGCCGGATGTATTTCGTGGGGGAGCCTTCGGTCATGGCCCGGCGCCTGGTCGAGGTCACCCGCGAGGCGATGTTCCGCGGCATCCGGGTCGTGAAGCCGGGCGCAACCCTCGGCGACGTGGGCCACGCGATCCAGGAATACGCCGAGGCGGAGCGGTTCTCGGTGGTGCGCGAGTACTGCGGCCATGGCATCGGACGGGTCTACCACGAGGACCCGCAGGTCCTGCACTACGGCCGCGCCGGCGACGGCCTGGTCCTCAAGGAAGGGATGACCTTCACCATCGAGCCGATGATCAACGAGGGCAAGCGCCACACGCGGCTGCTGCCGGACGGGTGGACCGTGGTCACCAAGGACCGCAAGCTTTCCGCGCAGTGGGAGCACACCATCGCGGTGACCGCCGACGGCGCGGAGATCCTCACCCGGTTGCCCGGCGACGACAACGACCTGTGAGCATCGCCCCGGCGAACGGCGCGACAGGCCGGCTCCCGGTGGGCAGCCACGATGACGCGGAGTGGGCCGCCGCCGCGCGCGCGGGCCTGGCGAACGACGACGCCGCCTTCGCCGCCCGTTTCGATGCCGGCGAGGACATCGACAGGCTCCTGGCGGCGCGTACCCGGGCCGTCGACGCGGTGGTGCGACAGGCCTGGGAGCGCTGCATCGGCGACTCGACCGAGCTGGGGTTGTTCGCGGTGGGCGGGTACGGGCGCGGCGAGTTGTTCCCGCATTCGGACATCGACCTGCTGGTGCTCGCCGAGGACGAGGCGCAGGCGAAGGCGCACGATGCGCTGGCGCGACTGTTCGCCCTGCTGTGGGACGCCGGGCTGCCCGTCGGCCACGCGGTCCGCAGTGCCGCCGGATGCACGGCCGCGGCGGCCGACGACATCACGGTACTGACCGCGCTGCTGGAGGCGCGGCCGCTGCAGACCAATGCCGCGGAAGTCGCGCGCCTGGCGGATGCGGTGAAGCCGTCGCGTGCCTGGCCGCCGCGCGAATATTTCCACGCCAAGCGCGAGGAGCTGCAGGTGCGCCATGCGCGCTTCGGCGACACCTCCGACAACCTCGAGCCCAACCTGAAGGAAGGGCCCGGCGGCCTGCGCGACGTGCAGACCCTGCGCTGGATGGCGCTGCGCGTGCTGGGCCAGCGCGGGCTGGAGCCGCTGGTCGCGCTCGGGCAGTTCGGTGCGGACGAGTACGCCACGCTCGAGCGCGAAAGGCGCGCACTGTCGCGATTGCGCTGGGGCCTGCACCTGGTCGCGGGACGGCGCGAGGAACGGCTGCGCTTCGACCACCAGAAGGCGCTGGCCGAGCGGCTGGGGCATGTCGATGCAACCGGCAACCTGGCGGTCGAGCAGATGATGCAGGGGTTCTACCGCGCCGCCGCACTGGTGCTGCGGATTGGCGAGCGCCTGCTGCAGCGTTTCGAGGAGCAACTGGACGGCGCGGCGGTGCCCGAGCCGGTGGACGACCGGTTCGAGTTGCATCGGGGTTACCTGGCTTCGCGCGACCCGCACTGGCCGCGCGGCCCGGAGGACGTGTTCGACCTGTTCGCCGTCTGGGCCGAGCACGAGGCGCCCGCGCGCTCGAGCCAGGCGATCACCGGCGTGCGCGTGCGCGGGCTGCATTCTCTGACCGCCCGCGCGCTGGCCGAGGCATTGCCGCGCATCCCCCCCTACGAGGACGCTTCGCCCGGGATCCGGGCGATGTTCATGGGCCTGCTGCGCGGCGCGCAGCCGGTGCGGTCGCTGGAACGGATGGCGCGACTGGGCGTGCTGGGCCGCTGGCTGCCGGCATTCGCGCGGGTGTCCGGGCGCATGCAGTTCGACCTGTTCCATGTCTACACGGTGGACCAGCACACGCTCGCGGTGCTGCGCAACCTCGCGCAATTCGCGTCGGGCGATCCGGACGAACGGTTCGCCATCGCGCACCAGGTCTGGCCGCGGCTGCGCAAGCCGGAACTGCTGTTGCTGGCGGGCCTGTTCCATGACATCGCGAAGGGTCGTGGCGGCGACCATTCCGAGCTCGGCGCGGAGGATGCGCGGGCGTTCTGCACGGCGCACGGACTGACCGAAGGCGATGCGCACCAGGTCGAGTGGCTGGTCCGGCACCACCTGTTGATGTCGAACACGGCGCAGAAGCAGGACATCGCCGACCCCGGCGTGATCCACCGGTTCGCGACCACGATCGCGGACCGCGAGCGACTCGACCTGCTGTACCTGCTCACCTGCGCCGACATCGCCGGCACTTCGCCGAAGCTCTGGAACGGCTGGAAGGACCGCCTGCTCGCCGACCTGTACACCGCGACCCGCCTGGCGCTGCGCCGCGGCCTCGAGCACCCGCTGGCTGCCGGCGAGCGCGTGGACGAGACCCGCGAAGCGGCGCGCGCGATGCTCGCTGCGTTCGGCCTCGGTGGCGCGGCGATCGATGCCCTGTTCGAGCGGATGCCGCGGACCAGCTTCCTGCGCGGACGCGCGGACCAGGTCGCGTGGCAGGCTTCCGCGTTGCGCGACGCAGCGCCAGGCGAGACCGTGGTGCAGGTACGGCCGCTGGTGCAGCACTCGGGCGCACTGGAGGTGTTCGTGCATTCGCCGGACCGGGACGGACTGTTCGCGTCGATCGTGGCCACGCTCGACCGCATGGGCCTGGCGATCCAGCACGCACGGGTCCTCGACGGTCCGCGGGCCGGGGACGGGCAGGGGACGATCTTCGACACGTTCGAGGTGCTGCCGCCCGAGGGGCGCGACGCGCCGGAACCGGCGCTGGTCGAACAGCGCCTGCGCGATGCGCTGTCCGGGCCGCTGGAACGGGTGCGTCCCGCGCGGCGTACACAGCCGCGCCACCTGCGCCACTTCAGGATCGTCCCCCAGGTGGCGTTCTCGCGGGTCGGCGACGGCCGGCGCACGCTCCTGAGCGTGGTCTGCACCGACCGCCCCGGCTTGCTGGCGGACATGGCGCAGGCGCTCCGGACCCAGCGGCTGCGCGTGCACGACGCGCGCATCGCCACGTTCGGCGAACGCGCCGAGGACGTGTTCCAGATCACCGACGAGCACGACCACGTGCTCGACGACGACAGGCAACAGGCGCTGCGCGAGGCATTGCTCGCCAGCATCGACGGAGAAGCGACGACATGAGTCCCCCGCCCAGGAAGAAGGCGCCCGCCAAGGCGGCGAAGAAGACCGCCAAGAAGGAAGCGAAGCAGCCGGCCGCGAGCAGGACGGCGAAGGCCACTGCGAAGGCCGCGCCTGCCGACCCGCACGCCGAGCTGCGCTTCGTCATCGACAGTGCCTGGTCGCGACGCACGTCGCTGACCCTGGAGGAGGTCGAAGGATCCACGCGGCCCGCCATCGAGCAGGCCATCGAGGGCCTCGAGTCGGGCGCGATGCGCGTGGCCGAACCCGACGGCAAGGGTGGCTGGCAGGTCAACGAGTGGCTGAAGAAAGCCGTGCTGCTGTACTTCCGGGTGAACGAGATGGAGCTCGTCGAGAGTTACCCGGCGCCGTTCTGGGACAAGGTGCCCGCCCGCTTCGCGGACTTCGACGAGTCGAAGTTCCGCAAGCTCGGCGCGCGCGTGGTGCCGGGATCGATCGTGCGCACCGGCGCGCACATCGGCAAGGACGTGGTGCTGATGCCGAGCTTCGT
>CAMPJU010000153.1 GCA_946886995.1 uncultured Lysobacteraceae bacterium | reverse complement strand
TCAAGTACGTGACCATCATCATGCGCGCCGACAACAACGGCGAGGGCGGCATCATGGCGCTGATGGCACTGGCCCAGCGTTCGCTGCGCAAGGGTGGCCGCTCGACCTACGTCGTCGGGATCCTCGGCGTGTTCGGCGCCTCGCTGTTCTTCGGCGACGGCGTGATCACGCCCGCTATCTCGGTGCTGTCCGCCGTCGAAGGCCTGGAGGTCGCCGCGCCGGAACTGAGCGAGTGGATCGTGCCGATCTCGTTGCTGGTGCTCGTGGCGCTGTTCGCCACCCAGCGCTTCGGCACCGAGAAGGTCGGCAAGGTGTTCGGGCCGGTCACCTTCGTCTGGTTCGTCGTGCTGGCGGTGCTCGGGGTGATGAACATCCTGCACGAGCCGGAGGTGCTCAAGGCGATCAACCCGCTGTGGGCGCTGCGCTTCTTCGCCGACCATCATTTCGGTGGGGTCTTCGTCCTCGGCGCGGTCGTGCTGGCGGTGACCGGTGGCGAAGCGATCTATACCGACATGGGCCATTTCGGCGCACGCCCGATCCGGCTGGCCTGGTATTTCTTCGTGCTGCCGGCGCTGATGCTCAACTACCTGGGCCAGGGGGCGCTGGTGCTCGAGGATCCGTCCGCGATCCGCAACCCGTTCTACGTCGGCGTGCCCGAGTGGGGGCGCATGCCGATGGTGTTCCTGGCGACCGCCGCCACGGTCATCGCGTCACAGGCGGTGATCACCGGCGGGTTCTCGGTGGCGCGCCAGGCGATGCAGCTCGGCTACATCCCGCGCATGGCCATCCGCCACACGTCGCGCGAGACCATCGGCCAGATCTACATCCCCGCGATCAACTGGTCGATGATGCTGATCGTCGTCGGCCTGGTGATCGGCTTCGGCAGTTCCTCGGCGCTGGCGACGGCCTACGGCATCTCGGTGTCGATGACGATGCTGATCGACACGCTGCTGCTGGCGATCGTGGCGCGGGCGCTGTGGTCGCGCTGGCGGTGGTGGGTGCTGCCGCTGTGCGTGGTGTTCTTCGTCGGCGACGTCGGCTTCGTGATCGCCAACGGCGCGAAGATCTTCCAGGGCGGCTGGTTCCCGGTGATCCTGGGCGTGGCGCTGTTCACGCTGCTGCGCACGTGGCGACACGGACGGCAGCTGCTGCACGAGGAAGTCCGCAAGGAAGGCATCCAGCTCGACACTTTCCTGCCCGGCCTGATGCTGGCGCCCCCGGTACGCGTGCCCGGGACGGCGGTGTTCCTCACGGCGGACAAGGACGTCGTACCGCACGCGCTGCTGCACAACCTCAAGCACAACAAGGTGCTGCACGAGCGCAACGTGTTCCTGACGGTGGAGACGCTGGACATCCCGTATGCCGAGCCCGCCCGCCGGTTGCGGATGCACGAGATCGGCAACGATTTCCACCGGGTGCTGATCCGGTTCGGTTTCATGGAGACGCCGGACGTGCCGCTGGCACTGATGCGGTCGTGCGACCAGGGCGGGATCCACTTCGACCCGATGGAGACCACCTACTTCGCCAGCCGCGAAACCATCGTCGCCAGCCGGCACCGCGGCATGCCCATCTGGCGCGACAAGCTGTTCGCGCTCATGCACCGCAACGCGGCCCCGGCCAGCGGCTTCTTCCGCATCCCCGGCAACCGCCTGGTCGAACTCGGCTCCCAGGTCGAGATCTGAGGCGGGCTGCGATGCCGCGGGGGCGCGGCCGTGGTGCCCTGTCGGGACACGCCGCAAGTACGTCCATGTAGGCTACTCAGCGCCATCCATGGCGCTGAGTGTCCCGCCAGGGCACCACGACCGCGCCTGCAACACTTTCGGCTTGTGGTGGAGAGCAAAAGCAGAAGCAACCCCCAACGGCGCGCTCCGTGAAGCCGGAGGTCGCCGGCGTGCGCGGGGGGTGCTTTAGCCGGCCATGGATGGCCGGCGGCCGGCACTGGTAGCAGGACGCGGAGAGTGACGGCAAAGCACCCCCCGCGCACGACGGCGACTCGAGATGACGCCCCATTGCGCGCCGGCCGTTGGCGAAGAGCTCGCCGGCATGGCAGCTCCGGCAGGAACGGGGATAATGCGCGCATGAGCGAAGTCGAGCGGGTGGTGGCGGCGGTCGAGAGCGACGAGGATGCGGCGATCGAGGCGTCGATCCGGCCGCGGCGGCTGGACGAGTACCTCGGCCAGCAGCCGGTCCGCGAGCAGTTGCAGATCTACATCGAGGCGGCGAAGGGGCGTGGCGAGGCCCTCGACCACGTGCTCATCTTCGGGCCGCCGGGGCTCGGCAAGACCACCCTGAGCCACGTCATCGCCAACGAGCTGGGCGTCGGCCTGCGACAGACCTCCGGCCCGGTGATCGAGAAGGCCGGCGACCTGGCCGCGCTGCTGACCAACCTGCAGCCGCACGACGTCCTGTTCGTCGACGAGATCCACCGCCTGTCGCCTGCGATCGAGGAAGTCCTGTACCCGGCGATGGAGGACTTCCAGCTCGACATCATGATCGGCGAGGGCCCCGCGGCGCGTTCCATCAAGCTCGACCTGCCCCCGTTCACCCTGATCGGCGCCACGACGCGCGCCGGCCTGTTGACCGCGCCGCTGCGCGACCGGTTCGGCATCGTGCAGCGGCTGGAGTTCTACTCGCCCGGCGAACTGGCCCGGATCGTGCGGCGCTCGGCGAAGATCCTGTCGATCGACTGCGATGCCGAGGGCGCCGGCGAGATCGCGCGCCGGTCGCGCGGCACGCCACGCATCGCCAACCGACTGCTGCGCCGCGTGCGCGACTACGCGCAGGTGCGGGCCGGCGGGCACATCGACCGCGATGTCGCCGATGCCGCCATGAAGATGCTGAAGGTCGATCCCGAGGGGTTCGACGAGCTGGATCGCCGGATGCTGCGCACGATCGTCGAGGCCTTCGATGGCGGGCCCGTCGGCGTCGAATCGCTGGCCGCGGCGCTCAGCGAGGAGCGGGGCACGCTCGAGGACGTGATCGAGCCCTACCTGATCCAGCAGGGCTACCTGGTGCGCACCGCACGCGGACGGATGGCGACGCCCAAGGCCTACCGCCACCTCGGATTGAAGCCGAAGCCGGGTGCTGCCGGCCTGTTCGATGAGTAGGGCGCCGTTCATCCACGCAGTGCGGGTCTACTGGGAAGATACGGACGCCGGGGGAGTGGTCTACCACGCGCAGTACCTGGCCTTCCTCGAACGCGCGCGCACCGAATGGTTGCGCCACCTCGGGAAAGGGCAGGAACGCCTGCGGTCGGAACATGACCTGGTGTTCGCGGTGCGGGCGATGCGGATCGACTTCCGCGCGCCGGCGCGGCTGGACGATCGGCTGGAAGCGTCGGTGTCGGTGCGGGAAGTGCGCAAGGCGAGCCTGGTGTTCGCGCAGGCCATCCATCGCGATGGCGCGCTGCTGGTCGACGCCGAGGTCCGCGTGGCGGCGCTGCGCGCCTCCGATTTCCGGCCGCGTCCGTTGCCGCCCGAGCTGTTCGACGAATTGGCATCCCTGGAGACCACGCCCCGATGAACCTGCTTCCCATGCTTGCCGCCGCGGTCGAGCCGCTTCCCCAGGACACCGTGGCCGGCATCGAGGAACTGACCACCGGCACGTCGCCGGGCGCCGCGGGCGAACTCGACATGCTGCAGCTGATCCTGCACGCCTCGTTGCCGGTGCAGCTGGTGATGGTCCTGCTGCTGTTCGCCTCCGTCGCCTCGTGGGTCATCATCTTCCGCAAGAAGAAGATGCTCGACCGCGCCGAGCGTGAGGCCGAAGCGTTCGAGGAACGCTTCTGGTCGGGCGCCGACCTGTCCAAGCTCTACGCCGGCGCCAGCCAGCGCAACCGCGACGTCGGCGGGATGGAGTCGATCTTCGAGGCGGGCTTCCGCGAGTTCTCGCGGCAGCGCCGGGTCGCGGACAGCCGCATGCAGCTGGAGGGCGCGCAGCGCGGCATGCGCGTGGCCACCGCGCGCGAGCTCGACGGCCTGGAGCACAACCTGGAGTTCCTGGCCAACGTCGGCTCGATCGCGCCCTACGTCGGCCTGTTCGGCACCGTCTGGGGCATCATGATTTCGTTCCAGGGCCTGGCCAACGTCAAGGAAGCGACGATCGCCACCGTCGCGCCGGGCATCTCCGAGGCGCTGATCGCCACCGCGATGGGCCTGTTCGCCGCGATCCCGGCGGTGTGGGCCTACAACCGCTTCGCCACCAAGGTCGAGCGGATCGCGGTGCGCTACGAAGCGTTCGGCGAGGAGTTCGCGTCGATCCTCGAGCGCCAGGCCCACGTGGAGTAGGGCGATGACGCCGCATCGCCGCCGCAAGCGCAAGCTCAAGGCCGACATCAACGTCGTGCCGTACATCGACGTGATGCTGGTGCTGCTGATCATCTTCATGGTCACCGCGCCGCTGC
>CAMPJU010000152.1 GCA_946886995.1 uncultured Lysobacteraceae bacterium | reverse complement strand
GTCCGCAGACCGGGGCAACGTTTTCCAAGGGGTTGCGGCAAGAAATATGTCAGCGGAATCAAGTGGTTGTGGTACTTCCCACCAGATTTCGCCGACTCCATGCACTACCAGTTCTTGATTTATCCATCTTTGCTTGAAAGCAAGACAACCAGAGCGTGACAAGGGGTCCGCATGCGCTTCAGCCTGCAACGCGAAGTCTTCCTG
The DNA here is from genome assembly GCA_946886995.1 of uncultured Lysobacteraceae bacterium. Next base: position 4,205 of record CAMPJU010000152.1, on the reverse strand, counting down.
AAACCACTGGCCCAGGTGGTCAACGTGGTCGAACGCCGGCAGACGCTGCCGGTGCTGGCCAACCTGCTGGTGCAGGTGGCCGACGGCCAGTTGTCCCTGACCGGTACCGACCTCGAAGTCGAGATGGTCGCCCGCCATGCGGTCGACGATGCCCAGGACGGCGAGACCACGATCCCGGCGCGGAAGCTGTTCGACATCGTCCGTGCCCTGCCCGACGGCAGCCGGGTCACGGTCAGCCAGACCGGCGACCGGGTGCTGGTCCAGGCCGGGCGCAGCCGCTTCACCCTGGCCAGCCTGCCCGCGGGCGACTTCCCGTCGGTCGACGAGGTCGAGGCGACCGAGCGGGTCGGCGTGCAGGAGGCGGCGCTCAAGGAGCTGATCGACCGGACGGCGTTCGCGATGGCGCAGCAGGACGTGCGGTACTACCTCAACGGCCTGTTGTTCGACCTGCGCGACGACGCGCTGCGATGCGTCGCCACCGATGGCCACCGCCTGGCGCTGTGCGAGGCGGCGCTGGATGGCGGTGCGCGCGCCAAGCGGCAGATCATCGTGCCCCGCAAGGGCGTGACCGAGCTGCAGCGCCTGCTGGAAGGCGGCGACCGCGCGCTGGAACTCGAGGTCGGCCGCAACCACATCCGCATCAAGCGGGACGATGTGACCTTCACCTCGAAGCTGATCGACGGGCGTTTCCCGGACTACGAGGCCGTGATCCCGATCGGCGCGGACCGCGAGGTCAAGATCGACCGCGAGGTCCTGCGGGCTGCGCTGCAGCGGGCCGCCATCCTGTCCAACGAGAAGTACCGCGGTGTCCGCGTGGAAGTCTCGCCGGGCCAGCTGAAGATCAGCGCCCACAATCCCGAGCAGGAAGAGGCGCAGGAAGAGGTGGAGGCCGAGACGAAGGTCGATGACCTGGCGATCGGGTTCAACGTGAACTACCTCTTGGAAGCCCTGTCGGCGTTGCGGGACGAGCATGTCGTGCTGCAGCTGCGGGACGCCAACTCTTCGGCCCTGGTTCGCGAGGCCGGGAGCGAGGCGTGCCGGCATGTGGTGATGCCGTTGCGCCTCTGATCGAGTGAGGTTCCACGTGGAACGCGCCCGGCTCGTCCGGGCGTTTTCTTTTCCGGGGCACCCGTGCAAAGCCGGACGCTAGAGTGACGCTCGCCTGCCCTCCTCCCTGACTGCCGCGATCCCCATCCCGAACTGGCACCCATGCACGTCACCCGCCTCGACATCGCCGGGCTGCGCCGTTTCGAACGCGCCGAGCTTCGCCCGAAACCCGGATTGAACGTGCTGGTCGGGGGCAACGGCGCGGGCAAGACCAGCGTGCTGGAGGCATTGCACCTGATGGCGTATGGGCGCAGCTTCCGCGGCCGGGTTCGGGACGGCCTGGTCCGGGCGGGTGCGGAGGCGGTGGAGGTCTTCGTCGAGTGGGCCGAAGCGGCCGGAAGTGGCCGCGAGATCCGGCGACGTGCGGGCCTCCGACATGCGGGACAGGCATGGGAGGGACGCCTCGACGGGGAGGTGGTGGAATCGCTGGGCGAACTCTGTGCCGCCCTGGCAGTGGTGACGTTCGAGCCGGGCAGCCATGTGCTGGTTGGCGGAGGCGGGGAACCCCGGCGCCGGCAACTCGACTGGGGCCTGTTCCACGTGGAACCCGAGTTTCTCCGCGCCTGGCGCCGGCATGCCCGGGCGTTGAAGCAGCGCAATGCTTTGCTCAAGTCCGGGACAGGCCGGGGCGAGCAACTGCCCGCCTGGGAAGCGGAGCTTGCGGACAGCGGCGAGATCGTCACTCGCCACCGCGAACGCTACCTGGAGCAACTCCAGCCGCACCTGCGGTCGCTGGTGGACGACCTGCTCCCGGAAGCGGGGGGCGTGGAGCTGTCCTTCCAGCCAGGCTGGCGACGGGAGGAGATGCCGCTGGCCGACGCCCTGGTCCTGGCACGCGATCGGGACCTGGCCACCGGCCATACTTCGGTCGGACCGCACCGGGCGGACTGGAGGATCGACTACGCCCGCCTTCCCGGACGCGAACAGCTGTCCCGGGGGCAGGGCAAGCTGACGGCCCTGTCATTCCTGCTGGCGCAGGCGCGTTGCCACGCCGAAGCCAGGGGCGACTGGCCCGTGGTAGCGCTGGATGACCTTGCCTCGGAACTCGACCGGCCGCACCAGCGCCGCGTGCTCGCCTTCCTCGCGGCCACTGGCGCCCAGGTGTTCGTCACCGGTACCGAAGTTCCTCCGGAGCTGGAATCGCTGACGCACCCGCCCACCTTGTTCCACGTGGAACAAGACATTGGACCGCACGCGGAAACCTCCAGTATCACGACTGCGTGAGACGCTTCCGGTCGCGCAGACGACTGAACGACAAGGGGATTTCCGACCCGGGCGCGAGCGGCGGGTAACCGCCGAATTGCTATACTTCACGCACCCATAACTAGTGTGTCTACGGCATGCGCGGCCATCCGGCCCCAGGCGCCTGCCGCGGGAGCCCGCAAGCGCATGTCGCAACACGATCTCGGCCCGGCCGACGAGCAGGCCACCGGCCTGCCCCAGAACCAGTACGACTCCAGCAAGATCACCGTCCTGCGCGGCCTCGAGGCCGTCCGCAAGCGTCCCGGCATGTACATCGGCGACGTGCACGACGGCACCGGCCTGCACCACATGGTGTTCGAGGTCGTCGACAACTCGATCGACGAAGCGCTCGCCGGCCACGCCGACGACATCATCGTGACCATCCACGAGGACGGTTCGGTTTCGGTCAGCGACAACGGCCGCGGCATCCCCGTCGACATCCACAAGGAAGAGGGGCGCTCGGCGGCCGAGGTCATCATGACCGTGCTGCACGCCGGGGGTAAGTTCGACGACAACAGTTACAAAGTGTCCGGCGGCCTGCACGGCGTGGGCGTGTCCGTGGTCAACGCGCTGTCGTCGAAGCTCACGCTCGACATCTGGCGCGACGGCCACCACCACCAGCAGGAATTCGCGCTCGGCGAGCCGGTGCACCCGTTGCGCCAGCTCGCGCCGTCGCAGAAGCGCGGCACGCTGCTGCGCTTCTGGCCGGCGGCGGAGATCTTCACCGACACCGAGTTCCACTACGACATCCTGGCGCGCCGCCTGCGCGAGCTCTCGTTCCTCAACTCGGGCGTGCGCATCACGCTGGTCGACGAGCGTGGCGAAGGCAAGCGCGACGTGTTCGAGTACGAAGGCGGCATCCGCTCGTTCGTCGAGCACCTGGCGCAACTCAAGACGCCGCTGCACCCGAACGTCATCTCCGTCTCCGGCGAGGAGAACGGCATCACCGTCGATGTCGCCATCCAGTGGACGGACTCCTACCAGGAGACGATGTTCTGCTTCACCAACAACATCCCGCAGAAGGATGGCGGTACCCACCTGCAGGGATTCCGCGCCGCGCTCACGCGCACGCTGACCAACTACATCGAGCAGAACGGCATCGCCAAGCAGGCGAAGGTCAGCCTGTCAGGCGACGACATGCGCGAGGGCATGATCGCGGTGCTGTCGGTGAAGGTGCCGGACCCGAGCTTCTCCAGCCAGACCAAGGAGAAGCTGGTCAGCTCCGACGTCCGCCCGGTCGTGGAACACACCTTCGGCGCGAAGCTCGAGGAATTCCTGCAGGAGCACCCGAACGAGGCCAAGGCGATCGCCGGCAAGATCGTCGACGCCGCGCGCGCCCGCGAGGCCGCGCGCAAGGCCCGCGACCTGACGCGCCGCAAGGGTGCGCTGGACATCGCCGGCCTGCCAGGCAAGCTCGCCGACTGCCAGGAAAAGGATCCCGCGCTCAGCGAACTGTTCATCGTCGAGGGTGATTCGGCCGGTGGTTCGGCGAAGCAGGGTCGCAACCGCAAGAACCAGGCGGTGCTGCCGTTGCGCGGCAAGATCCTCAACGTCGAGCGCGCGCGCTTCGACCGCATGCTCGCCAGCGCAGAGGTCGGCACGCTGATCACCGCGCTCGGCACCGGCATCGGCAAGGACGAGTACAACCCGGACAAGCTGCGCTACCACCGCATCATCATCATGACCGACGCGGACGTGGACGGCTCGCACATCCGCACGCTGCTGCTGACGTTCTTCTACCGGCAGATGCCGGAGCTGATCGAGCGCGGCCACGTCTACATCGGCCTGCCGCCGCTGTACAAGATCAAGCAGGGCAAGAACGAGCTGTACCTCAAGGACGACGCGGCGCTCGATGC
>CAMPJU010000151.1 GCA_946886995.1 uncultured Lysobacteraceae bacterium | reverse complement strand
TCGCCGCGCTTCTTCGACAGGGCGACGCGATCGACGCTGCCGCCCAGTGCGCCGCGATGGTTCTTCTGGAAGAAGCACTCGCCGCCGGCGCCGTCCGGACAGCGCAGCAGCGAGAGCGGTCGGCCGGCGACCCACGGCAGCATCCAGTCGCCGACCGCGCGATAGAAGTCGGCGACCTCGCCCTTGGTGATGCCCTTGCCGGGGTACACGACGCGGTCGGGACTGCTGATGCGCACGCCATCCCGGCCTTGCCTGGCGTCGCCGGCCCCGGCTTTCGACGGCTTGCGTGCCGCGGCCCGCGACGCGGAGGCGGAAGGCGCGCGCGACGTCGCCCTGCGCTTGCCACCGGCGATGCGTCGCTTGTCGTCGCGCAGGCGCAGGAACGATGCCTGCCGCAGCAGCCCTTCCCTCCCCCAGCCACGGAACGCGACCTCCACCACGAGCTCGGGCCTGACCCACGTGACGTCGCGCTCGCGCAAGGCGGTGTGCGAAGGCAGCTCGACGGTTGGTGCGTCGCTGTGCAGGGGCTGCAACTCGCGATGGATCCGGCGCAACATCTCGCGGCTGTAGCCGCTCCCGACGCGACCGACGTATTCCAGTCCGCCGCCTTCGGCTTCGCGCGCGAGCAGCAGCGCGCCGAACGCGGTGCGCGAACCGCTGGGCGCGGTGTAGCCCACGACGATGTAGTCCTCGCCGGTGTGGTGGCGCAGCTTGATCCAGTCGCCGTTGCGCGCACCGACGTACGGCGCGTCGACGCGCTTGCTGACGATACCCTCCAGCCCGGCTTCCAGCGACGCGGCGAAGGCCTCGGGACCATTGCCCGTGCCGTGGCTGCTGTAGAAGAGCAGCGGATCCTGCGTCGCTTCCAGCAACGACTTCAGCAGGTCCTTCCGTTCGACCAGGGGCGCGCCGCGCAGGTCGACGCCCGCCAGCGTGGGCAGGTCGAACAGGGCATAGCGCAGGTCCGCCGCCTTGCCGCGCTTCAGCGCGTCCTGGAGGCGACCGAAATCGCTGCGGCCCTCGGCATCGAGCGCGATCAGTTCACCGTCGAGGTCCGCATCGTCGACCGGGAGCGCTTCGAGGGCCTGCACCAGGTCCGGCAACTTCTCCGTCCAGTCCAGGTCGTTGCGGGACCGCAACCCGGCCGCCCCGCCCCGCAGTCGCGCCAGCATCCGGTAGCCATCCCACTTCACCTCGTGCAGCCACTGTTCGCCTGCCGGGGGCGTCGCACGCGCGAGCGCCAGTTGCGGGGCCACCGCCGCGTCGTCGCGCAGGGGTTTCGCGCCCTCCACCGCGGCGGCGCGCCGCGCCCATCCGGGCTTGCGCGTGCCACGCGCGGACCGCGCGACGGTCGCTTTCTTTCCGGCCTTCGGTTTGGCGACTTTCGTGGCCTTCGCCGCCTTCCGCGTCTTCTTCGCCGCGCGCTTGCGTTCGTCCGCGCGGGTGGAGCGCTGCAGCGCTTCGGGCATCAGATCGTCGGCCTCGGCGTCTCGGGCGGCTTCGTCGTCGCGCTTGAGGAGCAGCCATTGCGGCTTGCCGCCTCCCTTGATCTGCGTGCGCACCAGCTTCCAGCCGCCGCGCAGCCGATCGCCGTGCAACTCGAAATCGAGCTTGCCCTTCCGGATCGATCCCGCGGGGTCGTCGCCCAGCGGGGTCCACGTGCCATCGTCGAAGATGTCGACGTGGCCGGCACCGTAGTGCCCTTCCGGGATGTCGCCGGCAAAGTCCGCGTAGTCGAGGGGGTGGTCCTCGACCTCGACCGCCAACCGCTTTTCGCCTGGCCGCAGCGATGGACCCTTCGGCACCGCCCAGCTCTTCAGCGCGCCATCGACTTCGAGCCTGAAGTCGTAGTGGCGCCGGGTCGCATGGTGCAGCTGGACGACGAAGATCCTTTCCTTCCCCTGCCGGCGCGACTTGCGCGGTGGCGGCTCCGGCGTGGCGTCGAAGCGGCGCTTTTCCTTGTAGGTCTGCAGGCTCAGGCGGACTTCCTCTTGCGCGAGGCCGCCTTCTTGCCGGCCTTGGCCGTTTTCCGCGCCGCCTTGGCGGGCGCCTTCTTCCCCGCGGATTTCTTGGCCGGGGTGCGCTTGTTCTCGGAGATGCTCTTTTTCAGCAGGCTCTCGAAGTCGACCACGTTCGTGGCGATGCCTTCGCGCTCGACCTCGTCCTCGACCTCCGGCGAGACGACGCCTTCGCTCTTCATCCGCTTGTCGATCACCGCGCGCAACCGGTCGCGGTACTCGTCCTTGTAGTCGTCCGGATCCCACGGCACCGACATCGACTCGATGAGCTTCGTGGCCATCTCGATTTCCTTCGGGCTCACGCGGTAGTCGGAAGCCTTGCCGTGCGGCAGCTTGAATTCGTCGAGCCCCACCAGTTCCTGCTGGTAGCGCAGCAGCATCAGGATGATCGCGTCCTCGTGCGGGACCACCGCCGCGAGATACTCGCGTTGCCGAACGACCACCCGGGCGATCCCGGCCTTGCCGGTCTTGCGGAGCGTCTCGCGCAGCAGCACGTAGCCCTTCTCGGCCTTCTTGCCCGGCACCAGCACGTAGGGCTTCTCGAAGTGGCGCAGCCCGATGGACGCGAGGTCGACGAACGCCTCGATCTCGACGGCCTCCTTGCCGTCGCTGGACGCTGCCTTGATGTCCTCGGGATCGAGGACCACGTAGTTGCCCTTGTCGTATTCGAATGCCTTGACGATGTCCTTCCAGGGAACTTCCTCCCCGGTCTCGGCGTTGACGCGCTCATAGCGGACCCGCGCGTTGTTGCGCGAATCGAGCATGCGGAAGTGCAGGTCCACCGAGCGCTCGCCCGGCATCAGCTTCACCGGGACGTGCAGCAGCCCGAACGAAAGTGTTCCGGTCCAGATGGTGGCGGCCATGGCGCCTTCCGCGTCCTGTGGGCCTTCCAGTTTCTCCGGCAGCCGTGACGCGACCGTGAGACGGCCAGCGCCGCGCCCGGGTCAATCCTTGCGGTCGCCGCGGTCGCCCTGGCCGCTCGGGGCCTCGTGCTTCGCGGCCTTGCGCACGTCCTGCGCCAGCGACCGCGACACGTCGTCGGATTCGTTGAACCGTCCCTGGTCGTCGCGGCGCACGTAGCGCTTGTCGCCGGGATTGGGTTCGATCAGTTCGCGCTTGGTCATGGGGAACCTCCTTCTGGATGGCGTGGCGTCACTGCGGACGCAACGCCCCTACCTTGCGCGCGGGAGCGTGGGCAGGTCGTGAGTTATCCGCCGGCCACGCCGCCGTGACGCGCCGATAACGCGCGCCGGCCTAAAAACGATCCCCCCGACCCGCTGTGCCCGAGGCGATCCATGCCGTATCCGACCAACGCCATCGACGACGACGTGCTGCAGGCCGCGCCCGCGGGCCATGTCATCGACCAGGCCGATCCGAACGGTGGCCGCTATGGCGTCGCCGTGCGCGACATCTTCAGCGACGCGACCTGGACGCCCGCCGAGCCGGTGCGTGCGCGCGACTGGCACGACAACGGTTCCGGGGCCCGGGTGCAGTCGACCGAGACGACGTTCGACTGATCAGCGCGCCGACAGGCGCGCGTCGAGGAGCAGCGGTTGCAGCCTGACCACGCGCAGCGCCGCGTGGCCCCGGTGTGCGGGATTGAGCAGCACGTTCCATTCGTCCGGGCACAAGGCACTGGGCACCATCAATGCGTGCGAATGCCCGTCTCTGATCCAGGCGTCGCCGACCTGGCGAACGTCGTCCCGGTAAGGCCGCTCGGCCCACTTGCTCGGTTCGTTGCTCTGCGTCAGGAGCGCACCGGCGGGCAGTTCGCCGACGGCCATGGCCAGCTTCCCGGGAACCTCCCCGTCCAGGTGCGCCAGGAACTCGAGCAGCGCGCCGGCAGGCGTGCGTGCGGCATAGACGCAGCAGGTGCCCGGCGTCGTCCAGCGCCCGCCCTTGTCGTTGCCCGCTGCGCCGAAGGGATCCGAAGCGTGCTCCATCGCGACCACCCGATAGACCCGCACCCCGCCGGCCGCGCTTCCCGCGTGCACTTCCCCGGTGGAAGGCGTCGCGGCGAGTTGGGAGGTCATGGACGGCGGGTCGCTGGCCGGGAAGGTGTCTTCCAGCGCGTCGTCGAGCTCGCGGCTCGTCTCGTTCCTGGTGGGCTCGTTCCTGGTGGGATCGTCCCTGGTGGGCTCGTCCCTGCCGGGGTCTCGGGCGGACATGGGCTGGCTTCCTCTGTTGCTTGCGGCCAGCGTGCCGCCGGCCTCGTCTCGCCGACGTGAGCGCCAGGCCACCGGGGACGCACGCGCAAGAAAGCGAAAAGCCCGCTCGAGGCGGGCTTTCCGTGTTGCTTCGTGTTGTTGCGTGTTGTCTTGGCAGCCCCGGATGGATTCGAACCACCGAATGCCTGAGTCAGAGTCAGGTGCCTTACCGCTTGGCGACGGGGCT
>CAMPJU010000150.1 GCA_946886995.1 uncultured Lysobacteraceae bacterium | reverse complement strand
GTGATGCCCGGCGCCGCGCGCGGACCACGCAGCCGCAGGTCGCCGCGCAACGTGCCCGTGGCGTCGGGCAGCAGGTCGGCGAGGTGCAGCGGCGACAGCCTGGCGACCACGTCGACGTTCGCGCCGATGCTTCCGGACGCATCGATGCGGCTGTCGCCGAGCGCGAGCGCGACGTCGCCTTCGTAGCGGGTGGTCCCGCCCGCCGTGGGCGCGCCGTGGATCTCGACGCGCCCTGCGCCGTCCAGCGCGCGGCCACGCAACGTGCCGCCAAGGTCGTCGATCGCCACCGCCGCCTCGATGCCGCCATCGGGGCGGGTGCTGCCGCGCGTGCGCAACCGGCCGTCCACGGCGCCGTCCCAGCCGGGCAGGAAATAGGACGGATCGAAACCGGCGAGGCGTGCATCCAGGGTCCAGCGCGGCGCCGGGGTCCAGTCGACGCGACCCTCGGCATCGAGCGTGCCGGTGGGCATGCGCGCGTGCAGCGACTGCAGCGCGACGCCGTGGCGGTCGCCCACGCCCTGCAGGCGCAGGTCGGCCTGCAGGTCGCCCCGTGCCAGGTCGGCCGTGCCGGATACGGTCCAGCGATCGAAATTGCCTTCGAGGTCGAGTCGGGCGTCCGCCACCACCGCTTGCGCGCCGACATCGCCCCAGCGCAGGTCGTCGGCGCGCGCGGCCAGGTCGAAGCGCGCGTCGCGCGGGTCGCCGAAGTCGGCGGTGCCGCGCAGCACGAGCGCGCCGTCCAGCAGTTGCAGGCGCAACGGATCGGCCTGCAGCACCTGGTCCTCCAGGCGCAGGCGCGACGGCAGCACGACGGCGGCCAGCCCGCCCCGCGCGAACCGGCCTTCCACCTCGGCACGCCCGCCGATGCCTTCCGCTTCGAGGTCCAGTTCGATCAACGGCGCGTCGCCATCCGCGGCCTGCGCGAACAGCGTCGGGTCGAAACCTTCCGAGACAGCCCGCAGTTCCCAGCGCGGCTCTTCCGCACCGACGAGCTGGACGGTCGCCCGCACCGGTGCCGGCGCATCGCCCGCCACCGCGACGCTCATCCGGTCCAGGTCGCCGCGCGCGACCAGCCCGAGTTGCGCGCCACGCCGCGGCGCGACCCAGGTCGCGACCAGGTCGGCGCGGTAGTGCTCCCCAGGCGCGTAGTCGCCTTGCGCGGTGAAGCGCCCGCGGTCGCTGTCCACCACGACGTCTTCGAGGTGCAGCGCGCCGGTGCGCGCGTCGAGACCACCGCTGGCGTTGCTGATTGCGAGCAACGCGGTGCCCGCGCGTTCGATGACCAGGCCGTCGATGTCCAGCGCGTCCACGCGCAACGACAACGGTGGTTCGATCGCCGGCAGCGAGCCGGGCCACGTCGGGAGTTCGAACGGCTCGTCGCTTTCCGGCAGCGACAACCGGGCCCCCGCGATCTCCAGTCGTTCCAGTCGCAACCGCCACCCCAGCAACGGCATGACATGCGGGTCGAGCATCACCCGGCGCGCCTCGAACACGATCTCGCCCATCGCGCAGGTGGCGTCCGGTGTCGGCTCGCACTCCGGGTCGCGCTGGCGCGGCAACACGAAGTGCACGCCGTGCAGCACGAGCGGACCCGACGCCGGCCCTTCCGCGCGCTCCCAGGTGAGGGTGCTGCCCTCGGGCAGCCGCGAGACGATCTGCGACAGCAGCACCTCGCGCCCGCCGATCGTGCCGAGCAACCACCAGGCCGCCACCACGAGCAGCAACGCCAGTCCCGTACCGAGGAACACCGCGCGCAGCGCGACCTCGCGCAGCCGTTCCCGGCGCCGTGCGCGCAGCGCCTTGATGCGTTCCTCGCGCTCGGCGGGCGTCGCATCGGGGCGGGGTGGCGGAACGCGCGTGGTCACAGGTCTGCCCCGATGCCCAGGTACAGCTGGAACGACTCGTCCGGATCATCCAGTCCGCGTGCGATGTCGAGGCGTACCGGCCCGACCGGCGAACGCCAGCGCACGCCCACGCCCACGCCGGTGCGCCAGTCCGGCCGGTCGTCGAACGCGGTGCCGGAATCCACGAACACCGCGCCGCCCCAGCTGTCGTTGAAGTAGTGCTCGAACTCCAGGCTGGCGGTTGCCATGTGCTTGCCGCCGAGCGCGAACTCGCCGGCTTCGGTGCGGATCCGCGGGCCGACTTCGCGCCACGCATAGCCGCGGATGCTGCGGTCGCCGCCGGCGTAGAACCGCAGGCTCGGCGGGAGCAGCGACAGTTCGTCGATGTAGCTGTGCCCGACTTCGGCGCGGGCGATCAACCGGTTGGACGGCCCCAGGCCCTTGTACCAGCGCACGGACGCCTGCACCTGCGCGAAAGTCGTGTCCGCGTCGCTGCCGCCGACGCCGCCACGCAACGTGAGCGCGCCGGCCAGGGCATCGCGCGGGAACACCAGGTCGTCGGCATCCACGTACTCGGCGCGGATCGAAGGGTAGTTGAAGGTCGCGTACCGGTAGTCCGGCGTGTCGTCGTCCTCGAGTGCGTACGCCCAGCGCTCGCGCAGCGCATGCACGGACACCACCGCGGTCAGGTGTTCGTTGATCTCGCCGCTGCGACTGGCGACGATCTCGACCCGCCGCGTGTCGATGTACTCGGTCTGCTCGTCCGCGGCCTGCGCGCTGAAGGTGTACCAGCCGTCCAGCCACGCGAACGCAGGGATGCGGTACTGCAGCGTGAGCGTCTTGCGCTTCTCGGCGTAGTCCAGCTGCGCCAGCGCCTTGTGCCCGCGGTCGTTGACGTAGCGACGCTCCATCCCGAGCCGCGCCAGCCCCCCGCTGTCGGTGCCGTACCCGAGGCCCGCGGTGTAGATGTTGCGCGGCGCGGCGGTCAGCGTGACGTCCACCGGCACGCGCAGGCCGACCGCATCCTCCGGCCGTGGCTGCACGTCGATGGTCGCGTAGTAGTCCAGCCGCGACAGCGACTCGCGCAGCCGATCGACCTTGCCCTGGTGGTAGTAGCTGCCTTCTTCCCAGTACACGAGCTTGCGCAGCAGCGACTCGCGGATGATCGGTTCGGGCTGCTGCACGAATTCGACCCGGCCCATGTCGTACCGGTCGCCGCTGTCCCAGCCCAGGTCGATGTCCGCGGCCTGCTCCGCGCGCGTCACTTCCACCCGGCGCGAGGTGAAGTCCGCATCGAAGTAGCCGCGCTCGGCCAGCCGCCGGGTCAGCGTGGCCTTGCTCGCCTCGTACAGGCGGTGGTCGAAGACGTCCCCGGTCGACGGCTCGAAATCCGCCAGGTCCTCGCGCAGGTAGCGGTCGTCCGCGCCGTCGCCGGTGATGGCGACATCGGCTTCCCGCACGCGGACCGGTTGGCCCGGCGTCACCGAGACGGTCACCACCACGGGTCCATCGCCCCGGGTGCGTTCGACGGTGATCGTGGGGGAGTAGTAGCCGAACGGCTGCAGCGCTTCGCGCGTCTCGTCGTCGGCCTCGCGCACCAGGTACGCCAGGCGGCGCGCGCTCAGGTCGCGGCCGATCGCGTCCACCACCGACAGCGACAGCCGCACGTTCGCGGCCATCGCCTCGTCGAGCCCGACGATGTCCACCCGCCCGACCTGCGCGGCCTGGAGGGCCACCGCTGGCAGGAAAAGCACGGCGGCGGCCAGCAGGCGGGGGGCGAGGCGCATCGCGCCAGCATAGCGACGGGGCGTCAACGTCCGGTCAGCTTCGGCGGTCGCCATACGCGTCGCCATAATGGGGGCACCTTCCCTCGAGGCGCGCCGTGTCGTCGATGCCTGCAGACATGGCGCTTCCCGTCCTGTTCCGCGACCAATGGCTCGCGGTCATCGACAAGCCCGCCGGATTGATGGTCCACGACAGCGCGCTGGCGCGCGGCGAGACCGACTTCGCCGCGGACCGCCTGCGCGACCAGTTCGACGCACCGGTGTTCCTCGTGCATCGGCTGGACCGCGCGACCAGCGGCTGCCTGTTGCTGGCGTTCGACCGCGGGACGGCCTCGGTGCTGGGCAAGACGCTGATGGCCGGCGATGTCGAAAAGGCCTACCTGGCGGTGTGCCGCGGCTGGCCGGACGAGGCGTTCACCATCGACCATGCACTGGACGGCGGACCGGGCAAGCCGATGAAGAAGCCGGCGGTCACCCGTTTCGAGCGGCTGGCGACCTGCGAACTGGACCTGCCGTCGGCCGGGTTTGCCACGTCGCGCTACGCGTTGCTGCGCGCCTGGCCGGAGACCGGCCGGTTCCGGCAGATCCGCCGCCACCTCAAGCACGCCTCGCACCACCTCGTCGGCGACACCAGCCATGGCGACGGCCGGCACAACCGTGCGTTCCGGATGCTGGGGATCCACCGGATGCTGCTGCATGCGCAGCGCCTTGCCTTCCCGCATCCACATACCGGCGAGCGCTGCGAGGTCGACGCCCCGCCCGACGCCGGGTTCGCGCGGGCACTCGCGCTGTTCGGG
>CAMPJU010000149.1 GCA_946886995.1 uncultured Lysobacteraceae bacterium | reverse complement strand
CTACCGGGCACGCGTGGCCAGGCTGCAACGGCGTGCCGCCGAACGCGCCGCGCGCCGAATGCCGCCGGCATCGGCCGCGAGCGCCACCGCCACCCGCCCCGCCCTGCCGCAGGCCGCCGCCGAAGCCCTGGCACGCGCGCTGGCCAGGGCCGGCCGCAAGTCCTGAAGTGGCGACGGGACGCACGGCCCCGGCGGGCAAGGTGCCGGCAAGGCGCGTGACGCGCCGCCGCAGGACCCGGCTGTCGAAGGCCGGGGTCGAGGACCTGTTCGCGCGCCTGGCCGAACTCGATCCGTCGCCGACCACGGAACTCGCGTTCTCCACGCCTTACGAGTTGCTGGTGGCCGTCGCGCTGTCCGCGCAGTCGACCGACGTCGGGGTGAACAAGGCCACGCGCCGCTTGTTCCCGGTCGCGAACACGCCGGAGGCCATCGCCGAGCTCGGCGTCGAGGGCCTGAAGCCGTACATCGCCACGATCGGGCTCTACAACACCAAGGCGGCGAACGTGGTGGCGGCCGCCAGGCAACTGCTCGAGCGCCATGGCGGCGAGGTACCGCGCGACCGCGCGGCGCTGGAAGCCTTGCCGGGCGTCGGCCGCAAGACCGCCAACGTCGTGCTCAATACCGCGTTCGGCGAGCCGACGATGGCGGTCGACACCCACATCTTCCGGGTCGCCAATCGGACCGGCCTGGCGCCGGGCCGCAACGTGCGCGAGGTCGAGGACGGCCTCCTGGCCGTGGTCCCGGAGCACTACCTGCGCGACGCACACCATTGGCTGATCCTGCATGGTCGCTACACCTGCAAGGCCCGGCGACCGGCGTGCCCGCGCTGTCCGATCCGCGACATCTGCCGGTTTCCGCACAAGACGCCGCCCGACCCGGCGCAAGGCGACCCCGGGGCCTGACGGTCACGCCACGCCTGTCGCGGGGCTGTCATGTTCCTGCAAGACTTCGCCGCTAGCGTGCGCTCCGTCTCCCAAGCGCCCGAAGGGGCCATCCACGCCATGACCCAGAAGATCCGCATCCTTCCCCTCGCGCTGCTCGGCGCGCTTGCCATGCCGGCGGCCCACGCCGAAGTCGCGATCGACGTGATCGGCGGCTCGGAGGTCAGCTTCGAAGGCCTGCTGCAGACCGACGCCTACTGGTACGACAGCGACGCCACGAACCTGGACGCCGATGCCGGTGACGGCGACGACGCCGACTACGGGCTGCGCCGTGCCGAACTGGTGCTCAAGGGCAAGGGCCCGGGCAACTACGAATGGACCCTCGGCTACGACGCGTCCGGCGACGGCAAGTTCCTCGATGCACTGGTGAAGTACAAGATCGGCGGCGACAAGCAGCACACCTTGCAGGTAGGGCAGTTCAAGCAGCCCAACAGCCTCGAGGAGCTGTCGAGCACCAAGAACAACGACTTCGTGTCGAAGGCGATGGTCACCAACACCTTCGCGGTGGCACGCCGCCTGGGCGTCGGCTACGGCATCGGCGGCGACGACTGGACGTTCACCGCCAGCGCCTTCGGCCGCGAGCTCACCCGCAATCGCGCGCACGGCAGCGGCTACGGCGTTCGCGGCACGTGGGCCCCCATCAACGAGAAGGGCAACGTGTTCAACCTGGGCGTGTCCTACGTCGACTACGACACGGACGGCGACCTGGTGCGCCTGCGCGCGCGTCCCGATGCGGACTTCGCGAACCGGCTGGTCGACACCGGCACCCAGGCCGACACCGACCGCATGTCCACCCTCGGCCTGGAGGCGTTCTGGTTGCGCGGTCCGTTCAAGCTGCAGGGCGAAGCCATGCGCACCAGCGTGGACCGCTACCGTGCCGGCAACGACGACTTCACGGCCAACGGCGGCTACGTCAGTGGCGTCTGGAACATCACGGGCGAGGCGTTCAGCGACAAGGGTGGCGTGCCCGGTACGCCGGGGGCCACCGAGCCGGGCAGCGGCATGTGGCAGCTGGGCCTGCGCTACGACACGCTGGACCTGGACGACGGCGCGGTCGAGGGTGGCCGCATCGACACCTGGACGGTCGGCGTGAACTGGTACCTGCGCTCGAACTTCAAGCTGATGCTGGACTACGTCATGGTGGACAGCGAGCGGCGCGGCGTCGAGGACAATCCCGGCATCGTCGGCGCACGCGCGCAATTCTTCTGGTGACTGTCACGACACTGTCGCGCAACCGACGCAACGGTGTCACGCAAGCGGGATGGAATGGATGCCGGCGGCGATGGGCCGCCGGCATTCTCATTCCAGGAGTTCCCGTGAAGCACAAGATCCTCGTCTCCGTCCTTGCCGCGTCGCTGGCCCCGCTCCTCGCCGCCGACGCCCGCGCCGCCGACGCGACCGGCGCCGGCGCATCGTTCGTCTACCCCGTGATGTCGCAGTGGTCGGCGGACTACCATGCCGCCACCGGCAACAAGGTCAACTACCAGTCCATCGGGTCCAGTGGCGGCATCGCCCAGATCAAGGCGGGCACCGTCCACTTCGGATCCTCGGACAAGCCGCTGCCGCCGGCGGAACTGGCCGAGCATGGCCTGGCGCAGTTTCCGTCGGTGATCGGCGGCGTGGTCCCGGTGGTCAACGTCGCCGGCGTCGAATCCGGCGCGATGAAGCTGACCGGCGAACTGCTGGCCGACATCTTCCTGGGCAACGTGGAGCGCTGGAACGATCCGCGCATCGCCGCGCTCAACGGCGGCCTGCAGCTGCCCGACAGCAAGATCACGGTCGTGCACCGCTCCGACGGCTCGGGCACCACCTTCAACTTCGTCAACTACCTGTCCAAGGTCAGCGCCGACTGGAAGGCCGAGGTCGGCGAAGGCACCTCGGTGAAGTGGCCGACCGGCATCGGCGGCAAGGGCAACGAGGGCGTGGCGGCCTACGTGAAGCAGATCAAGGGCGGCATCGGCTACGTCGAGATGTCGTACGCGCTGCAGAACCGGATGGCGTACACCCGGCTGCGCAACCGCGCCGGCGAATGGGTGCTGCCGTCGGACGACAGCTTCTCGGCGGCCGCCGCGAGCGCGGAGTGGGCGGATGCGCAGGACTTCCACCTGGTCATGACCGACGCGCCGGGACAGGCGTCCTGGCCGATCACGGCGACCAACTTCATCCTGGTGCACAAGCAGCCGGAGGATGTCGAGGGTGCGAAGGCGGCGCGTGCCTTCTTCGAATGGGTGTACGCGAACGGCGATGCGCAGGCGACGGCGCTGGACTACGTGCCGCTGCCGGATGCGCTGGTGGGGCAGATCGAGGCGTACTGGGCGGCTGAACTGGCTTATTGAGGGGTGGGCCCCGGATTCCGGCGCTTTGCGCCTGCATCCGGGCTACCGCGGGGGGAGCCGCGCTGGCGGCTCCGCCTTTCGCCGCTGTCATGAGGGTGTAACGAAAACATCATTTCATGGCGCGGTCCGCCGGCCCCTGCCGGCAATCCGCGGAGCCCCCATGAAGCCGATGCCGGTCCGATTCACCCTCCTGCCCCTCGCCCTGGCGCTGGCCGCCTGTGGCGGTGAACAGGCCCCCACGCAGCCGGGAACCGATGCCGACGCAGGCACGACAGCCACCCAGATCACCGGTGCGGGCTCGACGTTCTTCTTCCCGCTCGTGTCGCGGTGGTCGGCCGACTACAACGCGGCGACCGGCGCGCAGGTGAACTACCAGTCGATCGGCTCCGGTGGCGGCATCGCCCAGATCAAGGCCGGCACGGTCGATTTCGGCGCCTCCGATGCCCCGCTCACCAGCGAGGAGCTCGACGAGGCCGGCCTGCTGCAGTTCCCGGTGGTGATCGGCGGCGTGGTGCCGGTGGTCAACGTCGAAGGGATCGAGCCCGGCGAGTTGAAGCTCACCGGACCGCTGCTGGCCGACATCTACCTGGACAAGGTCACGACCTGGAACGACCCGGCCATCGCCGCGATCAACCCGGGCGTCGAGCTGCCGGCGAAGGAAATCAACCTGGTCCAGCGCTCCGACGGCTCGGGCACGACCTTCAACTTCACCAACTACCTGTCGAAGGTCAGCCCCGAATGGCAGGCGTCCATCGGCGAGGGCAAGTCGGTGCAGTGGCCCGACGGCGTGGGTGGCAAGGGCAACGAAGGCGTCGCGTCCTACGTGCAGCAGATCGACGGGTCGATCGGCTACGTGGAATTGGCCTATGCGTTGCAGAACGACATGTCCTATGCCCAGCTGCAGAACGCCGCGGGCAACTTCGTGTCGCCGAGCGCAGAGACGTTCCAGGCGGCTGGCGCCGGTGCGGACTGGGCCGGCGCCCAGGACTTCAACCTGGTGATCACCGATGCCGGTGGCGAGCAGGCGTGGCCGATCGCAGCGACCGTGTTCGCATTGATGTACAAGGCACCACAGGACGCGCAGCGCAGCGCGGCCGCCCGCGAATTCTTCACCTGGGCCCTCGAGAACGGCCAGCAGCAGGCATCCGCGC
>CAMPJU010000148.1 GCA_946886995.1 uncultured Lysobacteraceae bacterium | reverse complement strand
AGTCGTCGACCACCAGTCCGGTCGCCAGCGCCAGGCCGCCGAGCGACATGACGTTCAGGCTCAGCCCCAGCTGGTCCATGAAGAAGAACGTCGCGACGATCGACACCGGCAGCGACAGCGAGATGACGAACGTGCTCCAGCCGTCGCGCAGGAACAGGAAGATGATCAGGATCGCGAGCAGGCCGCCTTCCAGCGCGGCCTTCTTGACCTGGTAGATCGAGTCGCGGATGAACACCGACTGGTCGTCGATGGTCGCCAGCTCCGTGCCTGCCGGGAGTTGCGGGCGCAGCTCGTCCAGCCGTGCGCGCACCGCGTCGGCCACGGTGACCGTGTTGGCGTCGCCTTCCTTGTAGATCGAGAGTTCGACCGCCTCGTTGCCGCCCAGGCGGATGATCGCCTCGCGTTCCTTGTGGCCCTGGCGGACGTCGGCGATCTCGCGCAGGTAGACGGGCGTGCCAGTCAGCGACGGCGTTGCAGCGTCGGTGGCGGCACCGCCGGCCGTCGCGGCCGGTGCGTTCGGCGTCCCGCCGACGTTGGCGATGAACAGGTCGCGGATTTCCTGCACGCCGGCGAACTGGTTCACCGTGCGCACCAGGTAGCGCTGCGTGCCGTCCTCCAGCCGCCCGCCGGAGACGTTGACGTTCTCCTGCTGCAGCCGGTTGATCACCGTGCCGATCGGGATGCCCAGCTGGGCCAGGCGCTGCTGGTCGATGTCGACCTGGATCTCGTCCTCCAGGCCACCCGAGACCTTGACCGCGGCCACGCCGGCGACCGGCTCGAGCCGTTTCTTGAGTTCCTCGTCCGCGTAGCGGCGCAGGCGGTTGAGTTCGGCCAGCGCGTTGGCGTCGTCCGCCTGGCTGGTGAACACCAGGCGCATCACCGGCTCGGTGCTGGGGTTGAAACGCAGCAGCACCGGCGGCTCCGCCTCGAGCGGCAACTGCAGGACCTCCAGCTTGTCGCGCACCTCCAGGCTCGCCTGGTCCATGTCGGTGCCCCACGCGAACTGCAGCACGACGTCGCTCTGGCCGGTCCGCGAGACCGAGCTGAGCTTGCGCAGGTTCTTGACGACACCGACGGCTTCCTCGACCGGCTCGGCGACCAGCGTCTCGATCTCGGCCGGCGCCGCGCCCGTGTATTCGGTGCGCACGGTGAGTGTCGGATAGCTCAGGTCGGGCAGCAGGTTGACCTTCAGGTCGCCCAGCGCGATCAGGCCGAACAGGACGATGGTCAGTGTCGCCATCGCGACCGTCACCCGGCGGCGCGTCGAGAATTCCACCAGGCCACCGCCGGCGGCGGCGCGCGCGTCGCCTGCGTTCCCGGCGTGGCCGGGTCCGTCGTTCATCGGGTCATGCATCGGGGTGCTCCGTCGGCGGGCGGACGATCAACGCGCGGGGGCCGTGGCGTCGCGCGCGGCCACCTGCACCTGCGCCTCGCCGCCGCCACCACCGATGACCTGCACGGCGCTGCCGTCGCGCAGCGTCACCTTGCCTGCGGTCACGACCTGCGCGCCTTCGTCCAGGCCGCCGCGCACCTCGGCCCATTCGCCGTCCAGGTAACCCAGCTCGATCGGCACGCGCTTCGCCTTGCCGTCGTCGACCACGAACACGGCGGCTTCCGCGTCGTCCTCGAGCAGCGCGGCGCGCGGCACCGTCAATGCGTCGGAGCGCTGGTCGTAGTCGACGCTGATGCGGGCGAACATGCCCGGCTTCAGGTCGCCCTTGCCCGCGAACGCGGCCACCACGCGGAACGTGCCGCTCTCCGCGTCGACCACCGGCGAGACGCGGTCGATGCGCCCTTCGAACGTCCGTCCGGGCAGCGCGTCGACCGTGAGGTTGACCGGCAGCCCGGCCTTGAGCGTCGCGAGTTCGCGCTCGGGGACATTGAGTTCGGCTTCCAGGCGGGCGTCGTCCACGATCCGGAAGATCGGCGTGTTGGCCTGCACGAAGTTGCCGGGCTTGATCATGCGCTCGGCCACGACGCCGGAGATCGGCGCGGTCACCGTGGTCCACGACAGTTCCAGGTTCGCCAGCCGGTTCGCGGCGCGCGCGTTCTCGACGTCGTAGCGCAGCTGTTCGTTGTCGTTGGCGCTGACCAGCTGCTGTTCGGCCAGCTGGCGCGAGCGCGCGTAGTTGCTCTCGAGCTTGCGCAGCTGCGCGGCGGTCTGTGCGGCCTGCAGCGCGGCGTGCGCGCCGTCCAGCCGGACCAGCGTCTGCCCGGCGCGCACCTGGTCGCCGACCTCGACGGCCACGGACAGGGCGACACCGGACGTCTTCGCCACGACCATCGACTCGGCGCGCGATTCCAGCGGTGCGGTGCCGGTGTAGCTGGCGGCCACCGCGCGGCGCTGCGCAGCCGCCACCTCGACCGGGACCGCGTCGACCTTCTTCTCCTCGCCCTCCGCCGCCTGCGCGTCGCCTTCGCCCTTCGAGCACCCGCCGAGCACCAGCAGGCAGGCCGCGGCGATGGCCAGCGCGGCCGCGCGGGTGCTGCGGGGCGTCGGCACGGTGGCGTCTCCGCGTGCAGGAATCGGGGTCGTCGCGAACTGGGTGGCAGGCATCGTCGTGGGTCCGGGAAAGTGGGTGGAACTGGTGTTGTAGCTAGGTATATCACCTGCCCCGGAAACGGCCATTGCCAGAGGTCATGGTGACTCTCGCCATCCGTGTCGACGCGCCGCGGGCTATACTGCTGCGATTGCTTACTGATCGCGGAAAACGACCGATGCGACCGTTGCAGATCGCTGCTTCCCTCGCCCTCGCCACGGCCACGCTGGTGGCATTTGCCCAGGACCCCGATGCCGACGCGGCGGCAGTATCACCGCCGGTCGCTGAACCGGCGGCCGCTGCCCAGCCGATGCCGACGGACGACGCCATCGGCGACGCCGCGCGCGGGCGCGAGCTCACCTACACCTGCCAGGGCTGCCACGGCGTGCCCGGCTACGAGAACGTGTATCCGAGTTACCGCGTGCCGAAGATCGGCGGCCAGTCGGAGGCCTACCTGGTCAACGCGCTGAACGCGTACCGCAACGGCGACCGCGAGCACCCGACCATGCAGGCGCAGGCGCAGAGCTTCTCCGAAGCCGACATCGCCGACATCGCCGCCTTCCTTTCCAGCCTTCAGCCGTGAGCCGACGACTCATGACCGACCGCATCACCATCCGCCCGCTCGCCCGCGTCCTCGCACTGGCGTGCGTCGCCGCCGCCGTCGCCGCCTGCGGCCCGTCGCCGGACCACGAGGCCGACAGCGAAGGCCATGCACAGGTGGAGTCCTCCTCCGCCGGCCTGCCCGAGGGCCGCGTCGCCGCCGGCGAACAATTGGCAAATGCCAAGGGCGAGGCCACCGGCCAGTCCTGCATCGACTGCCATGGCGTCGACGGCAACGCCCCGATCGACCCGAGCTATCCGAAGCTGGGCGGCCAGTACGCCGACTACCTCGCACATGCGTTGCAGGGCTACCGCAGCGGCGACCGGAACAACGCGCTGATGGCCAGCCAGGCACGCGTGCTGACCGACCAGCAGATCGCCGACCTCGCCGCCTATTTCGGCTCGCGTCCCAGCGAGCTGACCGGCCTGGCCGGCGTGCACGACGCCGACTGACCCGCCGTTCCGCGGCTAGCCACCGGGAGGCCGGGCGAGGCTGTCCTGGTCTTCCTGCAATTCCGGCTTGAACGGGATGTCCGGCGCGGCGCGCCCGGTCGACGGTTCCTCGTTGACGTTCAGGTTCGACAGCCCGCAACCGCCGCCGAGTTGCAGGATCGAGACGACGCAGACGATCTCCATCGACGTCCCCGGGATCGGGATCGTCATCTGCTTGATGCCGCGCCGCACCCACTCCTCCAGCAGCGTCCCGGTCGGTACCCAGAACCGGTCGAAGCGCGTCGGCTCGTAGTCGAACGGCGGCCGCCGCAACCAGGTGCCGCCCCGTTCCAGGTCGATCGCCTGGCGCGCCTCCGACCCCGGCGGCGCGCCGCCCGGCGGTCCGCCTTCGCCGGTGCCCGCCAGGCGCGGTCGTCCGGTCGAATCGAAGAGGCCGCCCGCGCCCGCCTCGCCGCCCGGGCGGTCGGACAGCGCATCGTCCCAGTCGTCGCCACGCGTCGGCGACGGCCAGCCGCCTGGTGCAGCGACGATTTCCGGGCCGGCCCCGGGGCTGGCCGAGGGCGTGCCCGATGGTGCCGCGGTGCCTTCGCTCGCCGTGGCCTCGCCCTCCACGCGCTCGCCATCCGTCGCGTCCGCGGCAGGGTCACCGGTCGCATCGTCGGTCGCATCGCCCGCGGCCTCCCCGGTCGCCGTCGCCTCCGCGCCCGCAATGCCTTCGGGCCGTTCCGCAGGATCGGGAATGGTCGCGATCGCGACGGATGGCACCTGCATCGGTGGTCCCTGCACGTCCACCACCGGTGCCTGCACCGCGCGCTCCGGCAACCGCGCGACCTCGGCCACCT
>CAMPJU010000147.1 GCA_946886995.1 uncultured Lysobacteraceae bacterium | reverse complement strand
GAGCGCGGCCTCGGTGCCGGCATGGCCGCCGCCGACGCCGATCACGTCCAGGCGCGCGCCGGTGGTCGACAGCGAAATGGAGGGGGCCTGGACCATGGAGGGCGATTTTACGGACACGCGGCTCGTGGAAATGGAAACGGCCGCCCTGGGGCGGCCGTCGGTCATGCGCGGAGGTCGCGTGGCCTCAGCGCTCGTCGCGGTCTTCCATCGCGCGCTGGACCCGCTCCATCCGCGTGCCGCCGGTCGGACGGCTCTGGCGCTCGACCTGCGGACGCGGCTGGCGGGTCATCGGCGGTCGCGACACGTCCGGGCGCGAGATCCGCGGCGGCTGCGACGTCGGGCGCGGCATCCGCGGCTCGATCGGGGTCGGCGGATTGACCCCGCCGTCGCGCAGGCGGTCCAGGTCGCGCCACGGCGGCGGACCCTGCGGATCGCCGTCCGGCTCGTGGCCGCCATCCGGGTCCGGATCGGGGCGCGGACGCACGATGATCGGCGGACGGTACGGCCAGCCGCCGCCGTAGTAGTACGGCCAGCCGCCGTATCCATACCGGCCGTAGCCGCCGTACGGATAGCCGTAGCGCAGGCCGAAGCTCCAGCCGCTGCGACCGTAGTACGGGTGGCCGTAGCCACCGTAACCGCCGTAGTAGCCCCCGTAGCCGCCGTAGTGGCGATACTCGACCGAAGGCTGGCCGTAGTAGTAATCGCCGCCGTATCCGCCACGATAGCGGTACGGATCCGTGATGCAGCCGGCGAGCAGCAGCACCACCGCGGCCGGGAGGGCCAGCTTCAGGGTGGTCAGGATGGCTTTCATGTTCGTATCCCCATTGCGACGATGGCAGCTTCGGCTGGATCCATTGAATTTGTGCTTAATCCGGCGTGAGGGCCGTTATGGAACCTGAACGGATGGACGTTTTCGCCGCCGCGGCGCGCATCGCCCCGCACGCCACGGTAACCCCGGTGCTGCGTTCGCGCAGCCTCGACGAGAGGGCCGGCTGCGCGCTGCACTTCAAGGCCGAGCCGTTGCAGCGCGCGGGCGCATTCAAGTTCCGCGGTGCGTGCAATGCCGTCTGGGCCCTGGACGACGCGCAGGCCGCGGCCGGGGTGGTCACGCATTCCTCGGGCAACCACGGCGGTGCATTGGCGCTGGCCGCGCGCACCCGCGGGATCGCCTGCCATGTCGTGGTCCCGGAAGGCGCGGTGGCCGCGAAGCTGGCGGCGATCGAGGCCTATGGCGCCACGCTGCACCACTGCGCGCCGACCATCGCGGCGCGCGAAGCGGCGTGCGCCGAGCTGCAGGCCGCCACCGGCGCCACGATGGTGCATCCGTACACCGACCCGCTGGTGATCGCCGGCCAGGGCACCGCCGCGCTGGAACTGGTGTCGTCCGGGAATGGCGATCCGTTCGACACGGTGGTCGTGCCGGTCGGCGGTGGCGGGCTCGCGTCGGGCACGTGCCTGGCGCTGGCGGCGTGCTCGCCGCGGACGCGCGTGGTGCTGGCGGAGCCGGCGGGCGCCGCGGAAACGGCGGCTTCGCTCGAACGCGGCGCGCGGATCACCGACTTCACCCCGGACACCGTCTGCGACGGGTTGCGCGGGACCCTGGGGGCGCCGAACTTCGACCTGCTGCAGGCGCACGGGGTCGAAGTGGTGACCATCGACGACGCCGACACGCTGGCCGCGATGCGCCTGCTGTGGCAGCGGTTGAAGCTGGTGGTCGAACCGTCGTCGGCGATCGCGCTGGCCGCCGTGCTGGCGCGCCCGGCGCGGTTCAAGGGCCAGCGGGTAGGCGTGATCCTGACCGGTGGCAACGTGGACCTGGACGCGCTGCCCGCGCTGTTCGCGCAGGCACGCCGGCCCCGCCGCTAGCGCAGCGACGCGGCCGCTTGCGAGAGGCCTTCGTGCAGCAGCAACCGCGTGACCGCCGCGCGTTCGCCGAGCGGCCGGTCCGCCAGCGCGTCCAGCAGCATCCCGAACGAGCGGCAGCGCTGTTCGCCCGTGCCCTGCATGCCGGGCAGGAAGTCGGCATGCAGGATCGCGGCGGTCGCGCCGGCTGACTTCAGCGCCTGGCGCGCCGTGTCCGGATCGAAGGCCTGCGGCGGGTTGCGGGTGGCCTCCACCAGCACCTCCGCGACCGCCAGCGCGAAGCGCTCGCGGCTTTCCGGCTCCAGGCCTTCGGCGGCCGCGTTCATGCCGGCCAGGCTGCGGTCCCCATCGGATTCGAACAGGGCGCACAGCGCGTCGGCTTCGCCCGGCTCGCTGGCCGCGGAATGGACCGCCTGGAACAGGCCGTCGACGGCGCGGTCCGGCGCGCGGCCGAGCAGTTCGATGCCGTCGGCGACGAGCACGGCGGGATCGAAGCCCCACGCTTCCAGCGTCGGTGTCGGCGAGAGCGGCGTCGTTTCGGGCGGAGCGGCGGCGACGGTTCCGGCGGCCACCAGGCCGAGACAGGCGGCCAGGCCGAGACGAGCGAAGGACGGGCGTGGCGTCGGCATGGCGGGCGATCTCGGACGGGATGCCCGACTGTAGGCA
Organism: uncultured Lysobacteraceae bacterium; assembly: GCA_946886995.1. The sequence goes on along the minus strand of CAMPJU010000147.1, from coordinate 1,951 downwards.
ACCGGATCTGAACCCCGTGTCTACTTCGTACTGCCTGGCGGGCGTCGGCGGATCGGGATCGACGACAGCGGCACGCTGGTGACCTCGATGCCGTGCTCGCGGATCGGCGCGCCCGGCGGCGGGGCCCACGCGTGCGCCTGGATGACTTCCCACGTCGCCGGCAGTCCGGCACCGGTGCGCAGCGGCTCGTATGCGGCCGCGGCGGCGGCGAAACGCGCGCGGCCGGTGAGCGTGCGCCTGCGCCCCGCCAGCGCGTTGGTCGCGCCGAGCGCGCGCAGCTGGCGCATCAGCGTGGCGAGGTCCGGGTGGTGGTGCCGGTACAGGTCGCGGTCGAGCACCGGGTCGCGGAAGCCGGCGTGCACCAGCGCATCGCCGAAGCGGGCGATGTCGGCGAAGGGACTGACATGCGGCGTCGCGTCGGCGGTCGCGAAGGCCTCGCGCAGTTCGTGCAGGGTCTCGCTGCCGAACGTCGACAGCAGCAGCAACCCGCCCGGCTTGAGCACGCGACGCAGTCCCGCGAACGTCGCCGGCAGGTCCTCGACCCATTGCAGGCACAGGTTGGACACGACGATGTCGACGCTGCCGTCGGCGAGCGGCAGCGCGCGGGCATCGCCGCACACCAGGTCGATACCGCGCTGGAACGGCCGCCACGGCGGCGCTCGGCGCCGCGCCTCGCGCAGCATCGGCAGCGCGATGTCGACGGCGACCACCCGCGCACGCGGCCAGCGCTTGCGCAACGCCCGTGCGCCGGTGCCCGGGCCGCTGCCCAGGTCGACCACCAGGTCCGGCGCGGGCCGTTCGCTGCCGTGGCCGAAGTAGTCCAGCGATTCCAGCAGGCGCGACTCGACTTCGTGCTGCAGTGCCGCGGCGGCGTCGTAGCCGTGCGCGGCGCGGGAGAACGCGCGGCGGACCTGGCGGGTGTCGAAGAGCGGATCGTGGGGGCGGTTCATTCGAGGAACGTCCGGATATGAGCGGCCATCGTGTCCGCGTGCGTCAGGAATGGCGCGTGTCCGGCGTGCTCGACCACGTGCATCGAGGCATTCGGGGCGAGCGCGGCGGCCGCCTGCTTCGCGCGTGGGTCCACCAGCCGGTCGCGGCGCCCGGCGACCCACAGGCTCGGCACTGCGAGTTCCGGCAGCAGGGGACGGAGGTCGGTGCGTTCCAGCAGTTCCAGGCCGTCCGCCAGCACGGCGGGATCCGGTTCTCCGCGGGCCAGCACCTCCGCCCGGAGCTCGCGGATCTCCTCGCGCGCGTGGTCGGAGCCGAATGCCTCCAGCGCGATGAAGCGGTCCAGCGTGCCGCGATAGTCGTTGCGCAGGCCCGTCGCGAAGTCGCGGAAGATCTCCGCGGACACGCCGTGGCGCCAGTCGTCCTGCGGTTCGCCGCGCACGAAGCGCGGGCTGGCGCACGTCATCAGCAACGCGGGCACCCGGTCGGGCCAGGCATGTGCGGCGTGCAGGGCCACCAGCCCGCCCAGCGACCAGCCGAGCCACGGCGCTACCGGGACGGCGTCCACGATTGCGCGCGCACAGGCGTCGAGTGCCAGCGGAACCGTGCACTGGCGGCTGCCGCCATGCCCGGGGAGATCGACCAGATGCAACGTGTACGTGTCACGCAATCGCGCGACCAGCGGCGCGAACACGCCGCCGTGCATCGCCCAGCCATGCAGCAGCACCAGCGGCGGGCCGCTGCCCGCGACCTCGACGTGCAGCCCGCTCATGCCGTCGCGCCGTAGCCGTGCGCGACGGCCTCCCGCGCCCACTCCAGCGCTTCCACCAGGGCATCGACGTCCTCGCCGGCATGCAGCGCCGAGAGCGTGATGCGCAGGCGCGCGCTGCCTTCGGGCACGGTCGGCGGCCGGATCGCGGCGACCCAGAAGCCCTGTTCCTCGAGCGCGCGCGCCATCGCCACCGCTTGCGCGTCGTCGCCCACCAGCAGCGGCTGGATCGGC
>CAMPJU010000146.1 GCA_946886995.1 uncultured Lysobacteraceae bacterium | reverse complement strand
GCAAGGACGCGGTGCTGTTCCTGGTGGACATCAAGAACCAGCTCGAGAACCCGCAGCGCATGCTGCTGGACATGTGATGCTGCGGTTGCCCTCATCCGGCCCTTCGGGCCACCTTCTCCCGCGTGCGGGAGAAGGGGTATCGGTAAAGGAATTCTTTCATGGCTGACCAGTTCGACGTCGTCGTCATCGGCGGTGGCCCCGCGGGCTACCACGCCGCCATCCGCGCCGCGCAGCTCGGCCTCAAGACCGCCTGCGTCGACGCCGGCGTGGGCAAGGACGGCAAGCCCGCGCTGGGCGGCACCTGCCTGCGCGTGGGCTGCATTCCTTCCAAGGCGCTGCTCGATTCCTCGCGCCAGTTCTGGAACATGGGCCACCTGTTCGGCGACCACGGCATCAGCTTCAAGGACGCCAAGATGGACGTCGGCCAGATGATCGGCCGCAAGGACAAGATCGTGAAGCAGTTCACCGGCGGCATCGCGATGCTGTTCAAGGCGAACAAGGTCGCGCCGTACTACGGCTTCGGCACGCTGCACCAGGGCAACGTGGTCAAGGTGAAGCAACACGACGGCAAGGAAGTCGAGCTCAAGGGCACCAACGTGATCATCGCGGCCGGCTCGGACTCGATCGAACTGCCGTTCGCGAAGTTCGACGGCGACCTGATCGTCGACAACGCCGGCGCGCTGGACTTCACCGAGGTCCCGAAGCGCCTGGGCGTCATCGGTGCCGGCGTGATCGGCCTCGAGTTGGGCAGCGTGTGGAAGCGCCTCGGTGCCGAGGTCACGATCCTCGAGGCGATGCCGGAGTTCCTGGGCGCCGCGGACGCGGAAGTCGCGAAGACGGCCGCACGCGAGTTCAAGAAGCAGGGTCTCGACATCCGCCTGGGCGCGAAGGTCTCGAAGGCCGAGATCGGTGGCAAGGGCAAGAAGAAGGAAGTCACGCTCACCTATTCGGACGCCAAGGGCGAGCAGACCCTCGTCGTCGACAAGCTGCTGGTCGCCGTGGGCCGCAGGGCCGCGAGCAAGGGCCTGCTGGCGGACGGCACCGGCGTGAAGCTGGACGACCGCGGTCGCATCGAGGTCGACGAGCACTGCCACACAGGCGTCGATGGCGTCTGGGCGATCGGCGACTGCGTGCGCGGCCCGATGCTCGCGCACAAGGGCTTCGAGGAAGGCATCGCGGTGGCCGAGCTGATCGCGGGGCTGCCGGGCCACGTGAACCTCGACACCATCCCGTGGGTGATCTACACCGAACCGGAAATCGCCTGGGTCGGCCAGACCGAACAGCAACTCAAGGAAGCGGGCACGCCGTACAAGACCGGCAGCTTCCCGTTCGCGGCGATCGGCCGCGCGGTCGCGATGGGCGAGCCCGCCGGCTTCGTCAAGGTGATCGCGCATGCGGAGACCGACCGCGTGCTCGGCCTGCACCTGGTGGGCGTGGGCGTGTCCGAACTCGTGCACGAAGGCGTGCTGACCATGGAGTTCAACGGCTCGGCCGACGACCTGGCGCGCATCTGCCACGCGCACCCGACCCTGTCGGAAGCCATCCACGACGCCGCCATGGCGGTGTCCAAGCGCGCCATCCACAAGGCCAATTGACCATCGATCGTCATTCCCGCGAAGGCGGGAATCCAGGCAAGCTGAAATCGGTCTGCGTCTACTGCGGATCGAACGCAGGCTCGCGTCCCGCCTACGCGGAACGCGCGGCGGAACTGGGAATGCGGCTCGCGCGTGACGGGCTGGCCGTCGTCTACGGCGGCGGCAATGTCGGATTGATGGGCATCGTCGCGGACGCGGCGCTGGACGCCGGCGGCGAGGTGGTCGGCGTGATCCCGGAACAGCTGGTCGGCTGGGAGGTCGCGCACCGCGGCGTCACCCGGCTCGAGGTCGTCGCCAACATGCACGAGCGCAAGGCGCGGATGTTCGACCTGTCCGACGCCTTCGTCGCCCTGCCCGGCGGCTTCGGCACCATGGACGAGATGTTCGAGATGCTGACCTGGCGCCAGCTGGGCCTGGGCGACAAGCCCTGCGCATTCCTCGACGTGGACGGGTTCTACGCGCCGCTGGTCTCGATGATGGACCGGATGGTCGCGGAACGCTTCCTGCACGCAGAGCAGCGCCGCGACCTCTGGCACGGCGAGGACATCGGCGCGATGCTGGACTGGATGCGCGCGTACCAGCCGGTGCAGGCCGACAAGTGGCTCGACGGCAAGCGCAGGGAGGCATTGCGATGAACGGGATCCCCGCCGCGTTTCGCGCATTCCGCATCCACGGAGGCGATGCACCGCACCGCAGCGGCATCGAGTCGCTGTCGCTCGACGACCTGTCGCCGGGCGAGATCGTCATCCGCACCGCGCACTCCTCGGCCAACTACAAGGATGCGCTCGCCGGTACCGGCCAAGGCCGGATCCTGCGTCGCTTTCCGCTGGTGGGCGGCATCGACGTCGCCGGCCACGTCGTCTCGTCCCGCGACCCGGCGTTCCGCGAAGGCGACGCGGTGCTCGTCACCGGTTGCGGGCTCAGCGAAACCCGCGACGGCGGGTATTCCGAATACGCCCGCCTGGAGGCGCAGTGGGCGATCCGGCTGCCCGCCGGCCTGACCCTGCGCGAGTCGATGATCATCGGCACCGCCGGTTTCACCGCGGCGCTCGCGCTGTACCGGATGCTGGAGAACCGCCAGTCACCGGGACTGGGCCCGCTCTGCGTGACCGGGGCCAGTGGCGGCGTCGGCACCCTGGCCATCGACATCTTCACGCGTGCCGGTTTCGAGGTGCACGCGGTCAGCGGCAAGGCGGACCAGCGCGACTGGCTGCTGTCGCTCGGGGCGCGCGAGGTGCTCGGGCGCGAGGCGCTCGGCGACGCCCGCCCGCTGGAGTCCGCTCGGTTCGGCGGCGCGCTGGACAACGTCGGGGGCCCGATGCTCGCCAGCCTGCTGGCGAGCACCGCGCCCTACGGCAACGTCGCCAGCGCGGGCCTCGCCGCGTCCCCCCGGCTGGACGCGACGGTGATGCCGTTCATCATCCGCGGCGTATCGCTGCTGGGCGTGGCGTCCGGCGGCACCGCGCGCGACATCCGCGAGGAGGTCTGGCAACGCCTCGCCGGCGACTGGAAGCCGGCGCACCTCGACGCGATCTGCACCCGCGAGGTCGGCCTCGACGGCCTGCCGGGCGTGTTCTCGACCATGCTCGCGGGCGGCTCCCTCGGGCGCACCCTGGTCACGCCATGACCCGCAACGATGGGCGGTACGTTTGCGCGCGGCCCCGGGGCCGCTACAATTTCACGGTCTACCGCAGGGGAACTCCATGGCCCGCATCCTGATCGTCGACGACTCGCCGTCGCAGCTGATGGGCATCCGGCGCATCGTCGAGAAACTCGGACACGAGGCGCTGACCGCGGAGGACGGCGCAGCGGGCGTCGAGGTCGCGAAGCGCGAGATCCCCGACCTCATCCTGATGGACGTGGTGATGCCGAACCTCAACGGTTTCCAGGCGACGCGCTCCATCACGCGCGAACCCACCACCAGCCACATCCCGGTCATCCTGGTCACCACCAAGGACCAGGACACGGATCGCGTCTGGGGCATGCGCCAGGGCGCCAAGGCCTACATCACCAAGCCGTTCGGCGAAGCCGACCTGGCCGACGTGATCCAGGAATGGCTCGGCGGCGGTCCCGCCCCCGACGCCCCGACCGCGGCCTGATCCACCAGGGTCAAGCGCGGCGCCAGTCGCTCCCGAAGGCATCCTGCATCGCGCGATAGGCCTCGCGCTGGGCGTCGGTGTGCGCGTTCGGCGCCAGCACCTCGAGTTCCACGATCTGGTCGCCCGGCGGCTGACCGGGTAGCCCGCGTCCGCGCAGGCGCAGCTTCCGCCCTGCCTCCGAATCCGGGGGGACTTTCAGTTCCACCGGCCCGCCGAGCGTCGGCACGCTGATCGTGGCCCCGAGCGCCGCTTCCCAGGGCGCCACCGGCAGCACGTGGATGATGTTGCGCCCATCCACCTCGAACTGCGGGTGCGCCGCGTACTCGATGTCCAGGTACAGGTTCCCCCCGTTGCCGCCCTGCCCGCCCAGCCGGATCGCCTGTCCCTCGCGCACGCCCTTGGGGATGCGCACTTCGAGGGTCCTGCCGTTGATGCCGATGCGCACGCTGTCGCCGCGGTACACGGCCTCCAGCGGAACCGCGAGCCTGGCCCGGGTGTCTCCCCGGGGCTGCGGGCCGCTGCCCGGGCGCGGCCCCTGACCGAAGCCGCCACGCCGCCTTCCGAACATTTCCTCGAAGAAGTCGCTGAAGCCGCCACCTGCGCCGCCGCCGGCGAAGATCTCGTCGTAGTCGAAACCGCCGGGAGGTCCCTGCTGGAACCCGCCATGCGGGGGCCGGACTTCGTCGCCGGGGCGGTAGCCGCCCTGGCGCAGCTGGTCGTAGGCCTTGCGCTTGGCCGGGTCGCGCAGTGCCTCGTAGGCCTCGTTGACGGCCTTGAACTTCTCCTCCGC
>CAMPJU010000145.1 GCA_946886995.1 uncultured Lysobacteraceae bacterium | reverse complement strand
TCGCCGTCGGCCACCAGCCCCGCGAGGATCAGCGACGCGGATGCGCGCAGGTCGGTCGCCATCACCGGGGCCCCGTCCAGGCGGTCGACGCCGTGGACGACCGCGGTGTTGCCCTCGATGCGGATGTCCGCCCCGAGCCGCTGCAGCTCCTGCACGTGCATGAAGCGGTTCTCGAAGATGGTCTCGGTGATCATGCCGGCGCCGGTGGCGATGCAGTTCATCGCCATGAACTGCGCCTGCATGTCGGTCGGGAAACCGGGATGCGGCGCGGTCGACAGGTCGACCGCCTTCGGGCGCCGGCCACCCATGTCCAGCGCGATCCGGTCGCGGTCGCACCGGATGTCCGCGCCGGCTTCCGACAGCTTGTCCAGCACGGCATCGAGCGTGTCCGGCCGCGCGTGCGTCGCCACGATCGAACCGCCGGTCATTGCCGCCGCCACCAGGAACGTGCCCGTCTCGATGCGGTCGGCCAGCACCGTGTGGCGCCCGCCGCGCAGCTGCTCGACGCCCTCGACGACGATGCGGCCCGTACCGGCACCGGTGATGTTCGCGCCCAGTGCGTTCAGGCAATCGGCGAGATCGACGATTTCCGGTTCCCGCGCCGCGTTCTCCAGCACCGTGCGCCCTTCGGCGACCGCGGCCGCCATCAGCACGTTCTCGGTCGCGCCGACGCTGGCGAACTCGAACACGTGGTGCGCGCCGCGCAACCGCGACGCCGATGCCTTGATGTAGCCGTTCTCGACCGAGATGTCCGCGCCGAGTGCCCGCAGCCCCTTCAGGTGCAGGTCGACGGGACGGGAGCCGATCGCGCATCCGCCCGGAAGCGACACTTCCGCCGCACCGTGCCGCGCCAGCAGCGGGCCGAGCACCAGCACCGAGGCGCGCATCGTCTTGACCAGTTCGTACGGGGCGACGTGGCTGGTGAGGCGGCTCGGGTCGATGTGCAGGGTGAAGTCGTCGTCCATCGTCACGCCGACGCCGAGCTCGGCGAGCAGGCGCAGCGTGGTCTTCACGTCGTGCAGGTTCGGCACGTTGCGGATCTCGACCTCGCCGTCCGCGAGCAGCGTGGCGCACAGGATCGGCAGCACGGCGTTCTTGGCGCCGGAGATGCGCACCTCGCCGGAGAGCGGGACCCCGCCCTGGACGACGATCTTCTGCACGGGCTAGGCGCCCGACTCGCCGGGGGTCAGCGTGCGCAGGGCCAGCGCATGGATCTCGCCCCCCATCCGCTCGCCGAGGGTGGCGTAGACCATGCGGTGCCGGGCCAGGGGCAGCTTGCCGGCGAACTCGGTGCTGACCACGGTCGCCTCGAAGTGGACGCCATCCTCGCCCTGCACCGTGGCGCGGGCGCCGGGCAGTCCCTGTTCGATCAGCTGGCGGATGGTGTCGGCGTTCATCGGGGACTGCGGGTCGTTGCGCGTAAACTGCCGGCCAGTCTAGCGGAAAGCCCCTGCCCATGGCGTCCAGATCCCCGTCCCAGGCACCCGTCGACGACGCTTCCGGCGATGCCGCGCTCGCCGCCAGCGGGCGTCGCGTGCTCGAGATCGAGACACGTGCACTGGAGGCACTGGGCGGCCGACTGGATGGCGACTTTTCCGCGGCCTGCAGGTTGCTGCTCGCCTGCGGCGGGCGCGTGGTTTGCACCGGCATGGGCAAGTCCGGCCACATCGCGCGGAAGATCGCCGCCACGCTGGCGTCCACGGGCACCCCGGCCTTCTACGTGCATCCCGGCGAGGCCGGCCACGGCGACCTGGGCATGGTCACGGATGCCGACGTGGTGGTCGCGCTGTCCAATTCGGGCGAGACCGACGAACTGCTGATGCTGCTGCCGGTGCTCAAGCGCCAGGGCAACCGCCTGGTCGCGATGACCGGCCGCCCCGGCTCCACGCTCGCGCGCGAGGCCGACATCCACCTGGACGTGAGCGTGCCCGCCGAGGCCTGCCCGCTCGACCTGGCGCCCACCTCGAGCACCACCGCCGCGCTCGCCATGGGCGACGCACTCGCGGTCGCGTTGCTGGAGGCGCGTGGATTCACCGCCGACGACTTCGCGCGCTCGCACCCCGCCGGCGCGCTCGGCCGCCGCCTGCTGCTGCACATCACCGACGTCATGCACGCCGGCGACGAAGTGCCGCGGATCCGCGCCGGCGCCACCGTCAGCGAAGCGCTGGTGGAGATGAGCCGCAAGCGCCTGGGCATGACCGCGGTGGTCGACGGCGACGGCACCTTGCTCGGGCTGTACACCGACGGCGACCTGCGGCGCACGCTCGACGATGCCGCCGTCGACCTGCGCAGCACCGTCATCGACGAGGTCATGACGCGCACGCCGCGCACCATCGGCGCCGACGCCCTCGCGGTGGAGGCCGCGCGCCTGATGGAGGAGCACAAGATCAACGCGCTGCTCGTGGTCGACGCCACCAACAAGGTCGTCGGCGCGCTGAACATCCACGACCTGCTGCGCGCCCGGGTGGTCTGATGCCCTACAGCCACCTCGCCGACTACCCCGCCGACATCCGCGAGCGCGCCGCGCGCATCCGCCTTGCCTGCTTCGACGTCGACGGCACGCTGACCGACGGGCGCCTGTATTTCGACAGCAACGGACTCGAACTGAAGGCGTTCCACGTGCACGACGGCCAGGGCCTCGTGCTGCTGCGCAAGGCCGGCATCGCGGTGGCGCTGGTCACCGCGCGCACCAGCCCGATCGCCGAGCAGCGCGCCGCGGAGCTCGGGATCGAGGCGTTCACCTGCGTCGCCGACAAGCTGGCGTGCGTGCGCGACATCGCCGCGCGCCACGGCATCGGCATGGACCAGGTGGCGTTCATGGGCGACGACCTGCCGGACCTGCGCGTGCAGGCGGCGGTCGGCCTCGCGGTCGCGCCGGGCGATGCCCACCACTGGGTGCGCGAGCGCGTGCACTGGCGGACCGTGTCGCGCGGCGGCCATGGCGCGGCGCGTGAACTGTGCGATCTGCTGCTGGGTGCCCAGGGCCATGCCGAGGCGGCGCTGGCGGGCACGCTCTGATGCCCGGGTGGCGCGGCCTGCTGACGTTGGTGCTGCTGGCGGCCGCCGTGCTGTCGGGCTGGTCGATCTGGAACCATCGCGCGCCTGAACCGGTCCGCGAACCGGCCAGCGGGCGTTCGGACTACCAGTTGTACGATTTCGACCTCGTGGTGCTGGACGCGCAGGGCGCGGAAGCCTTCACGTTGCAGGCACCGCAGCTGTCGCGCCGCCCCGGCGACGAATCGCTCGACCTGGCGACGCCGGTCTTCCAGTTCCCGGTCGAAGGCGAAGCGGAACGGTGGACGATGCGCTCCGACCAGGCGTGGGTCAGCCCGGACGGCAGCGAGGTCCGGCTCTCCGGCGACGTGCGCGCGGACGGCCCGGGTGCAGAAGGCATGGCCGCGTCGATGCGTACCGATCGGCTGGTGGTATACCCGCGCGCCGAGCGCGCCACCTCGGACGATCGGGTCACCGTGCGCAACGGCAGTTCTATAATCCATAGCGGCCGCGGGCTGCGGATGGACCTCGCGAACAGGCACTACCAGTTCCTCTCCGACGTGGAGTTCCGCTATGTCCCCACACGCTGAAACGCACGCACGCCCCGCCGGCGCATCGCGCGCCGCACTCGCGCTGGCCCTGGCCCTGGCGGTCGCCGGCACCGCGCACGCGCGCTCGTCGGATCGCAACCAGCCGATGGACCTGAAGTCGGACCGCAGCAGCTGCGGCGTCGACGACACCGGCGCATGCGAGTTCGCGGGCAACGTCCTGATCACGCAGGGCACGCTGAACATCAGCGCGGCCCGCGCGACGATGCACCGCAACGACGGCGACGTCTCGCGCGTCGTGCTCACCGGCTCGCCGGTGATCCTGCGCCAGCAGATGGACGACGGCACGCCGATGACGTCGCGCGCCGCCCAGGTCGACTACGACCTGCGCAGCGAAGTGGTGGTCTTCAGCGGCGACGTCAGCATCGAGCAGCCGCGGGGCACGCTGAGCGGCGAGCGCATCGTCTACAACCTGCAGACCGGCCGGGTCGAGGGTGGCGGCGAAGGCGCCGGCCGCGTGCACATGCGCATCCTGCCGCGCGGCGGCGGCGGCGCGCCCGACGCGACCCCCGAAGAGACCCCCGCCGAACCGCAGGGCGAGGCGCAGGACGACACGCAGGGCGAAGGCTGATGCTCGTCGCGCAGGGATTGCGCAAGCGGTACCGGTCGCGCGAGGTGGTGCGCGACTTCGGCCTCACGCTCGACGCCGGCGAGGTCGTCGGCCTGCTAGGCCCGAACGGCGCCGGCAAGACCACCTGCTTCTACATGATCGTCGGCCTGGTACCGGCCGATGCCGGCTCGATCGTCCTGGACGGCCGCGACATCACCCACGAACCGATGTACGCGCGTGCGCGGCTGGGGGTCGGCTACCTGCCGCAGGAACCCTCGGTGTTCCGCAAGCTGTCGGTGGCCGACAACATCCGCCTGGTGCTGGAACTGCGC
>CAMPJU010000144.1 GCA_946886995.1 uncultured Lysobacteraceae bacterium | reverse complement strand
AGCAGCGCCACGCTGGCATCGCCGGCGCCGGGCATGCCAAGCCATGTGGTCCAACCCCCGAACGGGTCGGTCCGGGTGACCCACGCAACCGCGGTCAGCGCGAACACCACCAGGACCCGTCGCTCGGCGGCCTCCCAGGCCGGTGGCGGGGGGAGGGTGGCCGGTGGCGTGTCGCCCAGCCGGCGGGTCAGCCACCACGCGAGCACCGGCAGCATCACCAGCACGACGGGCACGCCGACCGCCATCCAGTCCAGGAAGCCGTAGCGCACGCCGGTGGCCAGTTCGTGCACCTGCATGAACACCAGGTTGGGCGGGCTGCCGATGGGCGTGCCCAGGCCGCCGATGCTGGCGGCGTAGGCGATCGCCAGCACCAGCGGCACCTTCAGCCGGGGGTCGGGGTAGTACTGCAGTACGGCCAGTGCGACCGGAAGCAGCATCAGCGTGGTCGCCGTGTTGGAGATCCACATGCTCACCAGGCCGGCGGCCGCGATGAAGCCGAAGACCAGCGATCGCCCCGACCGGCCGCCGAACAGCCGGACCATCCCGAGCGCCAGCCGCCGGTGCGCGCCGGATGATTCGAGGGCGCGGGAAATCATGAAGCCGCCGGCGAGCAGCAGGATCAGCGGGTGCCCGTAGCTCTCGGCCACCTGCCGGCCGTCCAGCACGCCGAGCATCGGGAACAGGGCCAGCGGCAGCAGCGCGGTGATCGGGGCGGGCACCGGTTCGAAGATCCACCAGGTCGCGCAGCACACGGTGACCGCCACGGTCACGGCGAGTGCGCCCTCCGATCCGGAACGCAGCGCGAGCAGCGCCGCGGCGAGGCCCATGGCGGGCCCGAGCAACAGCATCCAGCCGCGGATGCGCGCGTACGCGCCAGCGCCCGCGGTCGATGGCTTCGACAGCTGCTGCGTCATGCGTGGTTCCCGGTTGTCCCCGCCGGGAGGATACCCCCGTGCTACAGCCCCATGGCAGCTGCGAGGACCGGGCGTGCCCAGTCCGGCGTGGTTGCCAGGTCGGCCGCCGACGTCGGCCAGGCCAGCTTCCCGCCCACGATCGCCGCCACCAGCAGCGGGTCGGGGATCGACTCGCCCGGCGCGGCATCCCGGCTGTTGTCGTAGACCTGCAGCCGCGTGATCTTCGGCAGCAGGCCGACGAACCACACCAGCACGTCGTGGGTGCGCGCCGCCTTGGCGATCTTGGCCGGCATGGTGTGGCCGCCGAGCGTGGTTTCGATGGCGAAGTTCCGCCGGCGGGCGATCGCCTGGTCCAGGCGGCGGACGCCTTCGTTCCACGCGGCGATGTTGGCGGTGCGCTGGTCGCACCCGGTGGCGGCCTTCAGTTCGCGCGCGAAGGTGTCCGGGTTGAACCAGGCCAGGCCCTGGCGCGCCAGCAGGTGGCCGCCGACCGAACTCTTGCCGGCGCCGTTGACGCCGGCGAGGACCAGCAGGACGGGTCGCTGGCGCGGCGTGCCGCGTCCGGCGGTGCGCTCAGTGGGTGGCACCGGCCTTGACCTTGCCGCGCAGCTTCGCCGGGCCATCCATCACCGTGCGCAGGCGGTCGCCGGCGTCGTCGTCCTGCAGCGTGGCCAGGCGTGCATCGAAGCGGGCGCGCAGGGTCTCGAGCACGTCGGTGTCCCGGCGCCGGCCGGTCTCCGCCGCGCGTGCCAGCGCCAGGTAGGCCTCGGTGGAGAGGATCACGGCCTCGGGCCGGTCGTGGTTGGTGACCAGGACGGCGCCGTCGCGATGGACGGCCTGCATGACGCCGCGCCAGCCCAGGGTCTTGACCGAGGTCGCCGGGGTGCGGGGCAGGGCGTCGAAGTCGGCGGGCATGTCGCGTTCGGGTGCGGCGGCCATGGCGTTGTCCTGGAAGGGGCTCGGGTCCCATTATACCCAAAATATCCATTTATGGTTCAGTAATGGCCATTTCCGGTCAGGAAGATCGTCTCACGCCGTGCAACCGGAATGACTAAGATTAGTCACATGAAGGACTTGTCCGATACCCAGCAGGCCATCCTGGCGTTCCTGCGCGAACGCATCGGGCGGGACGGCATGCCGCCCAGCCAGCTGGAGATCTGCGCGGCCTTCGGGTTCCGCCAGAACGCCACGGCGGCGTACCACCTGCGCGCGCTGGAGGCGGCGGGGATGATCGAACGGTTGCCGCACAAGGCACGCGGCCTGCGCCTTGCGAACGGCAGTCGCCCCCGTGGCGGTTCCCACCGCAGCAGGACGGAGCAACTCGCACTGCCGGTCCTCGGTCGCGTGGCGGCGGGCCTGCCCATCGGCGCGGACATCGGCAGCGACGAGCAGCTGCTGCTCGACCGCCACTGTTTCGATCCGCTGCCGGACTACCTGCTGCGCGTGCAGGGCGACTCGATGCGCGACGACGGCATCCTCGACGGCGACCTGGTGGCGGTGAAGCGCGCGCCGGAGGCGCCGGACGGACGCATCGTGGTCGCGCGCATCGACGGCGAGGTCACCATCAAGCGCCTGCGCATCACCGCCGACACGGTGCTGCTGCTGCCGCGCAATCCCGACTACGCGCCGATCGTGGTGCCGGCCGATGCCGACTTCGCGATCGAGGGCCTGTATTGCGGCCTGGTCAGGCGGGGCTGACGTGGGGGCGGTGCTGTCGCTCGATGGCCTGCTCGGCGCGCGCCGCGTCTGGCGCGGTGCGTCCGTGGCCACGCCGGCGCCGGCGGATGCGTTGCCGACCGGCTGCGCCGGGCTCGACGCGGTGCTGCCCGGCGGTGGCTGGCCGCCAGGCGCGCTGAGCGAAGTGCTGCTGCCGCTGGACGGCGTGGGCGAGTTGCAGCTGGCCTGGCCGGTGCTCGCGCGCCTGTCGCGGGCGGGGCGGACCATCGTGCTGGTCGCGCCACCCTACGACGTGCATGCGCCCGCGTGGGCCGCGGCGGGCATCGACCTGGCGCACCTGCAACTGGTGCGCACGGAACCGCGCGAGGCGTTGTGGGCCGCCGAGCAGTGCCTGCGTTCGGGGGCCTGCGGCGCGGTGCTGTGCTGGCCCGCGAAGGCGGACGACCGCGCGTTGCGGCGGCTGCAGGTCGCGGCCGAGGCGGGGCAGTGCCTCGGCCTCGCGTTCCGTGCATCGCGCGAATCGCGCAACCCGTCGCCGGCGGCGTTGCGCATCGCGATCGAATCCGGGGGCGACGGCGCGCCCCGGTTGCGCGTGCTCAAGTGCCGCGGCGCCAATGCGCCCGCGCGCGCGATCGATTTCGCGGCCACCGCCTGAGCCGCCATGCGCTGGGCCTGCCTGCTGCTGCCGCACCTGGCGCTGGACGCCGTCCTCCGCCGCCGGCCCGCGCCGGGGCAACGGGCTTCTGAACAACCTTTCGCCCTGGTGACCGGGCCCGCGCAACGCCGCGTGCTGCATTCGGTCGATGCGCTCGCCGGGGCGCGCGGCCTGCGCCCGGGTATGGCGGTGGCGGCCGCGCAGGCACTGGCCGGGCACTTCGCCATGGCCGAGTACGACGCGCAGGCGACCGAGCGCTGCCGCCGGTTCCTCGCCGGCTGGGCCTACCGTTTCAGCTCGCAGGTGAGCACCGCGCTGCCCGGCGCGATCGTGCTGGAGATCGGGCAGAGCCGTGCGCTGTTCGGCGAGTGGCCGCGGTTGCAGGCGCGCCTGCGCGAAGAACTGGGCGAGCTCGGTTTCCGGCACCGGCTGGCCGCCGCGCCCAACCCGCACGCGGCCTGGGCGCTGGCACACGTGCGCGACGGCATCGGTGTCGACGACGCGGTGCTGTCGCGCGCGCTCGGCCAGTTGCCGGTCGAATGCGCGGGCCTGGACGACGACAGTGCGCAGGCGTTGCGGCGGATGGGGCTGGCGAAGCTGCGGCAGGTGTTCGCGTTGCCGCGCGACACGCTGGCGCGGCGCTTCCCGGCGACGGTGCTGGCACGACTGGACACGTTGCGCGGGGTATCGGCACCGCCGCTGGCGTGCTATCGCCCACCGGACCGGTTCGATGCACGCATCGAGTTCGAGCAGGAAGTCGAATCCAGCCAGGCCCTGCTGTTCCCGCTGCGCCGGCTCACCGCGGACCTGGGTGCGTTCCTGGCCGGGCGCGACGGTGGCGTGCAGCGCTTCGCGTTGCGGCTCGGGCACGAGGATCGTCCCGACACCGAGGTCGTCGTCGGCCTGCTCGCGCCCGAGCGCGACCCGGCGATGCTGTTCGAACTCGCGCGCGGGCGGCTGGAACAGGCGCGGCCGCCGGCACCGGTCCGTGGCGTGCGCCTGCTCGCGCGCGAGTTGCCGCCCTTCGTGCCGGCGGGGCGCGACCTGTTCGATGCGCGGCCGCGGCAGGCGGTGCCGTGGGAGCAGTTGCGCGAGCGGTTGCGCGCGCGGCTGGGCGATGAAGCAGTGCAGGGCATCGCGGTGCGTGCCGACCACCGTCCCGAGCGCGCGACCGGCACTCCGTCACCGACCACATCGTCATTCCCGCGAAGGCGGGAATCCAGTGACGCGAGTTGGATCCCCGCCTTCGCGGGGATGACATC
>CAMPJU010000143.1 GCA_946886995.1 uncultured Lysobacteraceae bacterium | reverse complement strand
TGCTCGCCGCCGAGGATGGTGCCGATGCCGTAGAAGCGCACTTCGGGATGCACCTCGGAAATCCCCGGGAACAACCGCGGCCACAGGTCCAGGTTCAGGTCGTCCCCGAAGTTGCCGCCCTGGATGCGGCAGTAATGCAATTGCATTCAGCGATCCCCCGTCGCTTCGCACTCCATTGCCGCATGGCCCGGCACGAGCCACCACCCGCGCCGGTTGGCGTTCCGCATCCGCAGCGCAAGATCGCGGTCGATGCAGGGCGCCATCGCGTCCTCCTGCACCAGCAGCCAGCGCTTCCCCGGCGCCGCCGCCTGCCACGCCAACGCGCGTTGCAGTTGCGACGCGAACGGTACCGCGAATCCGAACGTGAAGGCCGGCCGGTCCGCCATCAGCAACTGCTGCTCGCGCCAGCCGACGAGGCCGAGCTCGGCACTCGGGCCGATCGCGGCGCCCGCCTCCACCATCAACCCGCGCGAAGACGCCGAATCGTTCCATGCCGGCGCGCCGACCAGGCCGAACAGCACCCAGGTTCCCGCCAGCATCGCCAGCAGTCCGGCGATGGCGCGCCGCCGGCCGGTCCAGGCCAGGCAGGCCAAGCCCCAGGCACCGACCGCGGTGAAGAACATCGCCAATGGTCCGGCCCCGTGGGACAGGCCGCGGCGCTCGACGAGCGCCTGTTCGAACCCCGGGTCGGCGAACAGCATCGCCAACCCCGACGCGAGGAACGCGCCGGCAAGCAACGCGCCGAATGCGAAGGCCAATGCACGCGCGGCCGGGCGGCGCACGATGCCGGGCAACAGCGGCGCCAGCGCCAGGCACGCCATCGGCAGGGCCGGGAGCAGGTACATGTCGCGCTTGCCCGACGACAGCGTGAAGAACAGCAGCACCAGTCCCCACCACGCCAGCGGCAGCAGGTAGCGCGGATCGCGCCGCCGCAGTCGGCGACACCATGCCGGGATCGCCCATGGCAGCGCGAGCATCGCCGGCAGCCACGTCACGGCCATCACTTCCAGGAAGTACCAGGGCGGCTGCTCGTGATGCCAGGCGTCGGCGTAGCGGGTCGCCGTCTGGCGGAACAGGATGTCGCGCGCATAGGCGTGGTACTCGGGGCCCTGCGCGGCCACGGCCAGCAGCATCGGTACGAGCCAGGTCGCGCAGGCCGCCAGGAAGGCCAGTGGGCCCAGCCACCAGCGCAGGTCCCGCGCGTGCTGGCGCACCGGCCAGCCGCGCAGCGCGGCGACGCCGGCGGGCAGCAGCATCAGCAACGCGAGGATCCCGACGCCCTTGGTGATGGTGCCCAGCCCGGCGGCCGCCCAGCCCAGCATCCACATGCGCCAGTCCGGTCCGTGCAGCACGTGGCGCAGCAGTCCGTAATTGGCGAGCGTGATGAAGAAGGTGACCAGCGGATCGATCTGCGCGCGCTTCGCCTGCCAGGTGAACTGCAGCGCGAACAGCAACGCCCAGCCGGCATACAGGCCGACGCGCCGGGTCCACAGCCGCGTGCCCAGGTCGACCACGCACCACAGCGTGCCCAGCGATGCCAGCAGCGACGGCAGCAGGAAGGCGATCCGCCAGTTGCCGGACAACTCGTATGCCAGTGCCTGCAGCCACATGAACAGCGGCGGCTTGTCCGGGTAGAGCGCGTCGCCGCGCATCGGGAACAGCCACTGTCCGGACTCGACCATCTGCCTGGCGACGAGCGCGAAGCGGGGCTCGTCGGCGGGCCACGGGTCGCGCAGGCCCAGGCCCGCCCCGAGTACCAGCAGGGCCACGAGCCAGAACAGCCAGGTGTCGCGCGCGCTCGCCTTCGGCATCGCGCGGATCATAAGCGCGGCCCGTGACGGCTCAGGGCTTGCGCAGGCGGGCGTAGAAGAAACCGTCCATGCCGCCCTCGCCGGGCAGGCGCTGGCGGCCGGCGCCGCTGGCCCGGCCGAAGCGGTCGTCGAGCGGCTCGGCGCGCGCGTCCGGCGTGCGCGCGAGGAACGCGTCGATTTGCACGGCGTTCTCGGCGTGCAGGATCGAGCACGTCGCGTAAAGCAGCGCGCCACCCGGCGCGAGCACCTGCCAGCACGCATCCAGCAGCCGCGCCTGCAACGCGACCAGGGCCTCGACATCCGACGCGCGCCGGTGCAGCAGGATGTCGGGTTGGCGCCGGATCACGCCGGTGGCCGTGCACGGGGCATCGAGCAGCACGGCGTCGAACGGAATGCCGTCCCACCAGTCATCCGGGACCGCGGCATCGGCCGCGCGCAACGTCGCGTCGTTGCCGACGCCCAGCCGCTCGAACCCTGCGCGCACGCGCGCCAGCCGCCCCGGGTCCACGTCCAGCGCGAGCATCCGCAGCGACGGGTCGCGTTCGAACAGGTGCGCCGCCTTGCCGCCCGGCGCGGCGCATGCATCCAGCACGCGCACGCCGACGGCCGGCGCCAGCGCATCGGCCACCTGCTGCGCCGATCCGTCCTGCACCGAGACGTCGCCGGCATCGAAGCCGGGCAGCAGCGCGACCGCCACCGGCGTGTCCAGCCGCAGGCCCTCGGGCAATCGGTCGTCGACCACGCACTCGATGCCTGCTTCGGCCAGGCGCGCCGCATAGCCCTCGCGCGTGCCGCGCAACCGGTTGACCCGCAGCCACATCGGCGCCTGCACCGCGCTGGCGGCGAAGATCGCCTCCGCGTCGCCCGGCCAGTCCGCTTCCACGCGCGCCCGCAACCAGCCGGGCCAGTGCGCCTGCGGCGCGACATCCGGCAATCCGTCGCGTTGCGCGCGTCGCAGCATCGCATTGACCAGCTTCGCCTGGTGCTGCCGGCCGAGCGCGCGCGCCGCGTCCACCGTCGCGGCGACCGCGGCATGCGCGGGCAAGCCGATCCGCAACTGCGCGAACCCGACGTACAGGAGTGCGCGCAGTTCGGCGTCCTTGCGCGCGGGCGGCTTCGCCATCCATGCCTGCAGCGCCGCGTCGTAGCGCGCGCGCTCGCGCAGCACCGCATGGCAGATCGCCTCGACCAGCGCACGGTCGCGCGGGTCGGCGATCGCCGGCAGCGCCGTCGCCAGTTCGACCTTCAGCGAACGCCCGCGGTGCAGCACCGCATCGAGCACCTGCGCCGCCGCCACGCGCAGGGCGACGCCCGGCTTCGGGGCGCCGGCGATCATTCCCTTGGCGCGTCAGCGGCGGGCATTGGCCCAGTCCGCGGCGGTGATCGCCCGGCCGCCGTCGCGCTGCAGCATGGTGATCCGCAGCGCGCCTTCGCCGCAGGCGACATCGATGCCGTCCTTGCCGGCCAGCAGCAGCCTGCCCGGCGCCGACTTGTGCGCGAGCGCCATCGGCCGCGCCGCGTGAATGCGCACGCGTTCGCCATCGAGCTGCGCCTCGGCCATCGGCCAGGGATTGAACGCACGCACCTTGCGCGCCAGCACGTCGGCGGGCTGCGCCCAGTCGAGCTTCGCCTCCTGCTTCTCCAGCTTGTGCGCGTAGGCGATGCCGTCCGTCGGCTGCGGGATCGCGACGGGCTTGATGCCCGCACGCAGCAGTCCGAGCCCATCGGACAGCACCTGCGCGCCCAGCTTCGCCAGGCGGTCGTGCAACTGGCCGCCGGTCTCGTCCGTGCCGATCGCCGTCTTCTGGCACAGCAGCACCGGCCCGGTATCCAGGCCCTGCTCCATCTGCATCAGGCACACGCCGGTCTCGCGGTCGCCGGCCTCGATGGCGCGCTGGATCGGCGCCGCGCCGCGCCACCGCGGCAGCAGCGAGGCGTGCACGTTCCAGCATCCGTGCCGCGGGATCTCGAGGATCTTCGGCGGGAGCAGCAATCCGTACGCGACGACGACCATCAGGTCCGGCTTCAATGCACGCAGCGCGTCGCGTGACACCTGGGTGCGCAGGGTCTCCGGTTGCAGCACGTCGATGCCCCGCGCCAGCGCCTCGATCTTCACCGGCGAGGCCTGCACGCCGCGCCCGCGTCCGGCGGGGCGGTCGGGCTGGGTGTAGACGGCGACCACCTCGCCCCGGTCGAGCACCGCGCGCAGCGCGGGCACGGCGAAGTCGGGCGTACCGGCGAAGACGATCCTCATCCGTGTGGCGTGGCCGCGCGGGCGGCCTTACGCGGCAGCCTGGCGACGGGCCTTGGCCAGCTTCTTGCGCACCATCTCCCGCTTCAGCGGGGACAGGTAGTCGACGAACAGCTTGCCGTCCAGGTGGTCCATCTCGTGCTGCACGCAGACCGCCAGCAGGCCGTCGACGTCGAGCTCGAACGGCTGTCCGTCGCGGCCGGTGGCGCGCACGCGGATGCGGTCGGCGCGGGTCACGTCCGCGAAGATGCCGGGGACAGACAGGCAACCCTCCTGGCACACCTGCTCGCCGTCGCGCGCCAGGATCTCGGGGTTGATGAAGACCAGCGGCTGGTCCTTCTCCTCCGAGACGTCGATGACCATGAAGCGCTCGTGCACGTCGACCTGGCTGGCGGCCAGGCCGATGCCGGGCGCGGCGTACATGGTCTCGAACATGTCGTCGAGCAG
>CAMPJU010000142.1 GCA_946886995.1 uncultured Lysobacteraceae bacterium | reverse complement strand
CGTAGAAACCGGTTTGCACGAGCTCGACAAAACGCATCGCGGCATTCGGCGCCGACGCCCTCCGCTTCACCATGGCCGCGCTGGCAGGCCACGGGCGCGACATCAAGTTCGACCTCGGCCGGGCCGAGGGCTACAAGAATTTCTGCAACAAGCTGTGGAACGCCACGCGCTTCGTGCTGATGAACACCGACGGCGCGCGCTTCGCGGGCGCGCCGCAGCCGCGGACCGACGCCGAACGCTGGATCCTCGCCCGCCTGGACGCCACCGCGGCGGACGCGGCACGGCACTTCGCGGACTACCGCTTCGACCTGCTCTCGCAGTCGCTGTACGAGTTCGCCTGGAACGACTTCTGCGACTGGTTCGTCGAACTCGCCAAACCCGCGCTCAACGGCGACGATGCCGCCGCGGCCGACAGCACGCGGCACACGTTGCTGCACGTGCTCGAGCGCCTGCTGTGCCTGCTGCACCCGCTGGTCCCGTTCGTCACCGAGGAACTCTGGCGCCAGGTCGCGCCGCGCCTGGGCATCGAGGGCGGTTCGATCATGGTGCAGCCGTACCCGCAGGCCGGCGATGTCGACGGATCCGCGTTCGGTTCGGCCGCGGCGGATATCGAGTGGCTCAAGGCCGTCGTCTCCGCCTTGCGCCGCGTGCGCAGCGAGCTGAACGTCGCGCCGTCGCGGAAGGTGCCGCTGCTGCTGTCGGGCGGCGATGCGCAGGACCATGCGCGCATCGGACGATTCGGCGCGTCCCTGGCCTTCCTCAACCGGCTCGAGCGCATCGACGCGCTGGACGACCGCGGCGCCGCGCCGGCCGCGGCCACCGCGGTGGTCGGCGACCTCACCCTGCTGGTGCCGCTGGAAGGGCTGGTGGACCTCGACGCCGAGCGCACGCGCCTGGACAAGGAGCTCAAGCGCGTCGAGGGCGAACTCGCGAAGTCGCGCGGCAAGCTGGCCAACGACACCTTCGTCGCCAACGCGCCCGCCGCCGTGGTCGAGCAGGAACGCCAGCGCCTCGCCGAGTGGACCGCGCAGCACGCCGCCCTCGCTGCGCAACGCGCGAAACTCTAGTCGGCGAACAGCTCCATCGCCATCACGATCGCGTCCTCGCGACCGCCCTGCGCCGGGTAGTAGCGCGGGCGGCGGCCGATCTCGTTGAACCCTTCCGCGTGGTACAGCGCCAGCGCCCCGCGGTTCGACGGCCGCACCTCCAGGAACAGGCGCTGTGCGCCGCGGCCGCGCGCCAGGTGCAGCAGCGCGTGCAGCAGTCGCCGGCCGTGCCCGCGGCCCTGCACCCGCGGGTCGACGCAGATGTTGAGCACGTGCGCCTCGCCCGCTGCCACGCTCAGCACCGCATAGCCGATCGCCACGTCCCCATCGACCAGCACCCAGGCCGGGTAGCCGGCCCGCAGGCAGTCCTCGAAGATCCCGCGCGTCCACGGGA
Organism: uncultured Lysobacteraceae bacterium; assembly: GCA_946886995.1. The sequence goes on along the minus strand of CAMPJU010000142.1, from coordinate 3,078 downwards.
ACGGGTAGGCACGCAGTTCGATCTCCAGCACCACGTCCAGGTCGTCGACCTGCATCGGCCGCAGCATCGGCGCGGGCCCGGGCACCGCCTGTGCGGGAGGTGCTGCCAGGGTGGCGCTCATGGCCGGCGCAACGCCCGCAAGCGCGGCCACAACCGGCGCTTGGCGGCGGCGTCCCCGCGCAACGTCGCAAGCGGCGGGAGGTCGGCGACCAGTGCCCTGGCGCGCGCGTCCGCCGGGTCCTGCCCGGCGGCCCGCAACACCGCATGCAGCAGCGGATCCTCGGGCAGCCCGTTGAAGCGGTAGGGCGCATGGCCGAGCGCGCGCAACCACTCCTCCTGCTCCGCCGACCACGGTCCGGGGGCGTCGCGGCTCACGCGGCTTCGTCCTGCCTGCCGCCGCGCGCCCTCCGCCAGCCCCATGCCACCGGCCCGGACAGCGCATACAGCGCGGCGATCGCGAACAACACCGTCGGCGGATCGACGGCGATCGCGGCGACCACCGCGACCACGACCAGGATCGCAAGGAACGGCACCCGGTCCGACCGCGAACCGCCGCCCTTGAAGCTGTACCAGCGCAGTCGGCTGACCATCAGCAGGGCCGCCGCCACCGTCACCGCCAGCGCGGGATAGCGCAGGTCCACGCCGCGGAACGCGAAGTCGTGGAACGCCCAGACGAACCCCACCATCAGCCCGGCGGCGGCCGGACTGGCCAGGCCGATGAACCAGCGCTTGTCGACCTGGCCGATCTGGCTGTTGAACCGCGCCAGCCGCAACGCCGCGCACGCGGTGTACAGGAACGCCGCGATCCAGCCGATCTTGCCGGGGATCGCCCCGTCCTGGCGCATCGCCTCCAGCGCCCAGTGGTACATCACCATCGCCGGCGCCACGCCGAAGCTGACCAGGTCGGCCAGCGAGTCGTACTGGCTGCCGAATTCGCTCTGGGTGTTGGTCAGCCGCGCGACCCGCCCGTCGATCCCGTCGAGCACGCCGGCGACCAGCACGGCGACGCAGGCGACCGGGAACAGGCCCTGCGAGGCGGCGATGATCGCGTAGAACCCCGCGAACAGGCCGCCGGTGGTGAACAGGTTGGGCAGCAGGTAGACGCCGCGCGGACGCGGCCGGTGGCCGTCGGGGGGAGCGGTGTCGGGGGCGTCCATGGGGAAAGTGTAGCGGCACCCGGCGGCACGCATTCACGATGCTTTCCGTCGCCTCGCGGCAGGCTCGCGGTTCGACCGACGCGCATCGGGTGGTGGTTTGCAGCAGCGACTCGCACGCTTGGCCTGCCAGGCGCCCACGGTGGCGCTCGTGGTGTCGACGTCCATGGCGCTCGCCGCGTGTTCCGGCAACCAGTCCGCGCTCGCACCCGCGGGCACCGGCGCCGAGGCGATCGCACGGCTGTTCTGGATCATGGCCGCGGGCGCAGTGGTCGTCTGGCTCGCGGTCGTCGGCATCGCGTTGTGGAGTGGTTCGCGCCGTCGCGAAGCCAGGCGCCGGGATGACAGCGCGGATACCGATGCCATGCAGCTGCACGACCGGCGTGTCGCGCGCTGGCTGGTCGTCGGTGGCGGCATGGTCGCGCCGGTGCTGGTGCTGGGCGCGCTGCTCGCGCATGGCCTGGCGATGATGCCGCGGCTCAGTGCGCCGCCCGCCAGCGAAGGCCTGCAGGTAGCGGTCACCGGCGAGCAGTGGTGGTGGCGCGTGCGCTACCTGCGCCCCGGCCGGCCGCCGGTCGAGCTGGCCAACGAGTTGCACCTGCCGGTCGGCATGCGCGTGCGCCTGCTGCTCGACAGCCCCGACGTGATCCATGCGTTCTGGGTGCCCGCGCTCGGCGGCAAGGTCGACATGATCCCGGGCCGCACCACCACGCTCATGCTCGAGCCCACGCGCACCGGCGTGTTCGACGGCGCCTGCGCCGAGTTCTGCGGCACCTCGCACGCGTTCATGCGCTTCCAGGCGGTGGTCACGGAGCGCGGGGAATTCGAAGCCTGGCTGGACCACCAGGCGCGGGCCGCGCAGCCACCGCGCACCGCGCTGTCGCGGCGCGGACAGGACGCCTTCCTGCGCAATGGCTGCAGCGCCTGCCACGCGATCCGAGGCACCCCGGCACGGGGCCGCTTGGGCCCGGACCTCACCCACGTCGGCAGCCGGCGGTTGCTCGCCGCCGGCGTGCTGCCGAACACGCCCGCCGGGTTCCGGCGCTGGATCGAGGACACGCACGCGGTCAAGCCCGACGCGGTGATGCCGGCATTCGGGATGCTGCCCGAAGCGGAGGTACACGCCCTCGCCGCCTACCTGGACGGACTGCAGTGAACGGCGCGGCGGACCGCCTCCGCGCAGCGTGGCAGGCCCCGACCGGGTGGCGGTACTGGTCGGCCGTCAACAATTCGCAGGTCGGTCGCTGGTACCTGGCGACCGCGTTCGCATTCTTCCTGTTCGCGGGCGTGCTCGCGCTGCTGATGCGCACCCAGCTGGCGGTCCCCGGCAACGATTTCGTGTCCGCCGACATGTACAACCAGCTGTTCACGCTGCACGGCTCGGTGATGATGTTCCTGTTCGCGGTGCCGGCGTTCGAGGCGTTCTCGATGCTGCTGATGCCGTCGATGCTGGGCACCCGCGACCTGCCCTTCCCGCGCCTGTCTGCGTACGGCTACTGGTGCTTCCTGATCGGCGGCCTGTTCGTCTGCGGCTCGATCTTCTTCGACGCGGCGCCCAAGAGCGGCTGGTTCATGTACCCGCCGCTGGCGACCAGCTTCCAGGAGGGCAAGGGCGCCGACATCTGGCTGCTCGGGCTGAGCTTCATCGAGATCGCGTCGATCGCCGCCGCGGTCGAACTCATCGTCGGCGTGCTGCGCACGCGTGCGCCCGGCATGCGCGTCAACGTGATGCCGCTGTACGCGTGGTACGTGCTGGTGGTCGGCGCGATGATCCTGTTCGCGTTCCCGCCACTGATCGCCGGCGACATCATGTTCGAACTGCAGCACATGTTCGACTGGCCGTTCTTCGACCCGGCGCGCGGCGGCGACCCGCTGCTGTGGCAGCACCTGTTCTGGATCTTCGGCCACCCGGAGGTCTACATCA
>CAMPJU010000141.1 GCA_946886995.1 uncultured Lysobacteraceae bacterium | reverse complement strand
TCCAGCGGCGCCTCGAGGTTGATGTGGATGTCGTTGGACAGCGCCTTCAGCGGGGAGACGTAGACCACCTGCGTGGTGTCCGGCAGCATCCCGTCCAGGCCCCGGCGCACCAGGTCGTCGATCGCGGCGAGGAATGCCGTCAGCGTCTTGCCTGAACCCGTGGGCGCGGCGACCAGCACGTGGCGCCCGTCGCGGATGCCCGGCCACGCGCCATCCTGCGCCGGCGTCGGGGCGGGAAAGGTGCGCGAGAACCAGCCGGCGACGGCCGGATGGAACGCCTGCAGGACGGCGGACGACGACATCCGGCCATTATCCGGGCCCGCAACGGCACGGTCCTGAACGGCACGGTCCTGAACAGCATTGTCCTGCACAGCGGAGCGGTCCTCGCGTGCAGGACCACCGAAATAGAACTGGATCTGGCCTGCCGGCATACGCATCCCCGCAGCGTGCCGCACGGGTGTCGCATGCACTGAGACCGTCACGGGGCATTGCCGCCACGGCCGGAAGACTCGCCGCGTGGACAGCAACAACGACACCCGCCGCTGGCCGGCCACGCTGCGGCGCCACCTGCACGCCGGTGCCGTCGACCTCGAGGAACAGGTCGACGCCGCCTGGCGCCGCTTCGACACCCGCTTCGGCCGCAACCAGCCGCGCCACATCGCCGCCTACCGCGGCCACGGGGACGCACGCGGCGTCGAACTGATGGGCCGGGTCCTGGCCGAAGCCCCGCGGGGCGGACCGCGCGAGGACGACGGCTGGTGGGACAACCTGCTGGCGACCTATCGCCGCTTCGAGAGCGATGAAGTCCCCGGCATCGAGGTCGGCCTCCGGTTCGGGACCGCCACCGTGTCCGCCACGACCGGCCCGGAAGGCTATTACGCCGCCACGCTCGAGCCGGCGGGACCGTTGCGCGACGATTGCGAGTGGGAAAACGCCATCGCCTCGCTCGGTGACGGCACGCTCGCCACGCCGCAACCGGTGCTGCAGGTTTCCCAGGACGCGCGCATCGGGGTCATCTCCGACATCGACGACACCATCCTGCACAGCGGGATCACCGACTGGAAGACCGCCGCGCAACTGACGTTCCTGCACAACGCACGCACCCGCAAGCCGCTGAAGGGCGTCGCCAAGCTCTACCAGGCGCTACAGGCGGGTCCGGCGAGCGCGCGGGGGGCGCCGGTCTTCTACGTGTCCAGTTCGCCCTGGAACCTCTACGACCTGCTCGAAGACTTCATGGAGCTCAACGCGATCCCGTGCGGCCCGATCTTCCTGCGCGACCTCGGCGTGGACGAGAACAAGTTCATCAAGAGCACGGGGCATGCCCACAAGCTCGAGCGCGCCGCCGGATTGATCGAGCGCTACCCGCACCTGCGCTGGGTCCTCCTCGGCGACTCGGGACAGGCCGACGCGGAGCTGTACGCGGAAGCCGCGCGCACCTTCGGCGACCGCATCGCCACGATCTACATCCGCGATGTCGATCCGCTCCTCGACTCCCCGCTCGACAAGTCGGTCGACGCCCACATCGAACGCGTCGCCGGCACCTCGGTCCCGATGCTCCGGGCACGCGACAGCCTCGCGATGGCCGAGCATGCGGCAGGCCTCGGGTTGCTCCACCCGGCGAAGATCGCCGACATCGCGGCGGAAGTGGAGCGCGACGCACGCCGTCCCGGGCTCGGCGAGGCCGCGGCGAAGGAAGCGGCAACACCTGCCCCGGAGTGATCGCGCTACTGCCCGCCGGCGAACAGTCCCCGGTATTCCGGCGCGACATGCGGCAGCAGGACCGCCGCGGGCACGTCCACCGCATGCGTTCCCGCCGAATACGGACCGACCTGGTAGGGGGGGAACACGAAGCGCAGGCCAGCCAGCTTCCCGCCCTCGCCCGGGATCGGCTCGAACTCGCTGAAGTTGCCGGGTTCCGGCTCGGTACCGGCCTCGATCATCGAGCCCATGCTCCGCATGGCCTCGGCGCGCTCCCCTGGCGCGACGGCTCCGTCATCGAGCTGCAGCGAGAGCGTTTCGAACAACCGCTCGCGCACGTACGCGGAGATCGCATGCCAGCCTGACGCGTCCGGCACGAGCGCCTGCGCGGTGAGCATCCGGTCCTGTCCCGGCAGCCACACGAAACGCCGCACCAGCGGCTGGCCATGTGCACCGCCCAGATAGCTGCTGCCGTCCGCGGCCACCGCCACCACGTCCGGCGAAGCATGCAGTTCGACGAAGGCCAGTGACAGGTCGTACGGACCGGGGACGGTCGGGTCGCCGCCATCGGCCTCCGGTGTCGCGAGCGCCTGCATCAGGTCGGCACGCGCTGCTTCCGCGTAGGCCTGCAACTCGGCCGCAAGGCCCGGATGCGCGGCGACGGAGCGTGGGTAGCTGATGCCGATGATGTAGCCGTCGCCGGATTCCATCACGTCGTCGAGGACCACCGGCGTGCGCGTGGCCGCCGGCGCGTCGCCTTCGGTTGCTGATGTGCCTGCAACACGCTGCCCCGGCTGTTCGGGCTGGCACGCCACGACCAGGACCGTCAGCAGCAGGGCCGGCAGGCACGGGCGCGGCGACAGGCGTGGCATCGGGGTCCCCATCCGGATGAATGGGGGAAAGCGTAGCCAGCCGCGCGTGACGCCCGCATGCAAGCGTCGGACAAAAAAAGAGCCCGGCCAATGGCCGGGCTCCGGGTGTTGCCTGTGCCGGCCCCTCGCCGTCGAACGGCCGGGGCTGGCGCAGCGGCCTTAGACGGCCTGGACTTCGTCCGCCTGCAGGCCCTTCTGGCCCTGCACGACCTTGAAGGTCACCTTCTGGCCTTCCTGCAGCGACTTGAAGCCGGTGCCCTGGATGGAACGGAAGTGCACGAACAGGTCGGGACCCGACTCCGGGGTGATGAAGCCGAAGCCCTTGGCGTCGTTGAACCACTTGACGGTACCGGTCTGACGATCCGACATTTTTCTAACTCCTTGAAGCGATAGTTGTGATGTACACGGTCGCCTTCCTTGAAGGTCGTACCGGACTGTCGAGCAAGGGGTAATGACGCGAGAGCGATGTAGCGGATCGTTGGATCTACCGCATCGGAGCCACGATGTACCGTGATCCCGGCATGAACAGTGGGGGCACCATACCCCAATTCCGGACGGAAGTGTGAACAGGGGCCGGCCGGGATCGACGCCGGTTGGCGCCCCTACCAGTCGGTCCGCGCGGGGAGCAGCCCGCGCAGTTCCTGGTCCGTCAGGTTGCGCCACTGGCCCGGCTTGAGGCGGCCGAGTTTCACGTTGCCGATCCGCACCCGGAGCAGCTGCTTGACCCGGTGCCCGGATTGGGCCGCCATCAACCGGATCTGGCGGTTCAGGCCCTGCACCAGCACGATCCGGAACCCGAACTTGCCAAGCTTCCCGGCCTTTGCCGGCAGGGTCGGCTGGCCGTGGATGTACATGCCGCCCTTCGCCATCCGGCGCAGGAACTCGTCCGTGACCGGGTGGTTGATCTCCACCAGGTACTCCTTCTCGAGCTTGTTCTCGGCGCGCAGGATCTCGTTGACGATGTCGCCGTTGCTGGTCATCAGGATCAGTCCCTCGGACTCCTTGTCCAGCCGCCCGACCGGGAAGATGCGCTGCTCGTGCCCCACGAAGTCGACGATGTTGCCCTTGACCGCCGATTCGGTGGTGCAGGTGATGCCCACGGGCTTGTTGAGCGCGATGTAGACGTGCCGCCGCTGGCCTTTCGCTGCCGTCCGGACGCCGAGCTTCTGCCCGTCGATCCGGACCTCGTCGCCCTCGCCCACTTCCGCACCGATCCGCGCGCGCAGGCCGTTGACGGTCACCCGCCCCTCGCCGATCAGGCGATCGGCCTCCCGGCGCGAGCAGTGGCCCGCGTCGCCGATGTGCTTGTTGAGCCGCATCGGGTCCGCGTCAGGAGGCGCGCAGGTCGGCGTAGTCCGGATGCCGCTTCATCCAGCCGTCCGCGTAGGAGCACAACGGCTTCACCTTCAGCCCCTCGGCCCGGGCGTGGTCGAGCGCCACGCGCGTCATCTCACCCGCCACCCCGCGCCCGCCGATCTCCGACGGCACGCGGGTGTGGGTGATGTGCATCTCACCATCCACGATCTCGTAGTCCAGGTGCGCCTGGTGGCCCTCGACCTCGGCGATGAACCGCGAGGACACCGGGTGGTGGACGACGTCGATGTCCTCACGATCCATGCTGGCTCCTGTCACTTGCTGTCGCGCCGGCCCTGGGCGTGCCGGTCGTGGGTGGAGATGCTGCCATGGATGCCCTCCATCCGGCTCTCCGCGGCATGCAGTTCGTTGGCCTTGGCGGCCGCCTCGTCGGACTGGTAGCCATCATGCCCCTGCCCGGGCGCACTGCCGCCGATCTGCTGCCAGGGCGGCGTTTCGCGTGCGTGGCGCTGCTTGGCCTCCAGCAGCTTCCGGGTATTCGACAGCGCCTTGCGCGGGGTGATCTTCTTGCGGGCGGCCTTCGTGGCCTTCCGGGCCGCCTTGCGCGGCGCGGCCTTCTTCGCCGGGGACTTCTTCGCGGCAGCCTTCCCGGGGGCAGTCCTCTTCGCGGCA
>CAMPJU010000140.1 GCA_946886995.1 uncultured Lysobacteraceae bacterium | reverse complement strand
CGCACGCCCTGGTCGGGGTCGAAGCGCTTGACCGCCTTCATCAGGCCGATGTTGCCTTCCTGGATCAGGTCGCCGAGCGGCAGGCCGTAGCCGTTGTAGCCGCGGGCGACGTGGACCACGAAGCGCAGGTGCGACATGACCAGCTCGCGCGCGGCCTCCAGGTCGTCCTCGTCTCGGAAACGCTCGGCCAGCGCGCGCTCGTCCTCCGCCGACAGCACCGGGATGCGGTGCACGGCGCCGATGTAGGCGTCCAGCGAGCCGATCGCCGACGGCACCGGGAGGTTGTTGGCGACCAGGGCGTTGGTGATCGAGGTGTCGGTGGCGGAAAGCACGGCTTCGGTCATGGCGTGAATTTTAGCAGTCCGTATCGGTGAGTGCTAAGGCAGCGGATGGGCCGCCAGTGTCCTGTTCATGGAACGCTGGTGGCTCCGGGGCCGGCCATTGGCGCACACGGGCCGTTAGTCCGACGTCGGGGCGCCGTGAACCGATTCAAGGGTGCCTTTCGGCGGGAGGGCCCAGTCGATGGGCGGCTCGCCCCGGGATGCCAGCCAGGCGTTGGCCGCCGAAAAGTGACCGCAGCCGATGAATCCCCGGTGCGCCGACAGCGGTGAGGGATGCGGCGCCGCCAGGACCTTGTGCCGGCGCCGGTCGATGCGCGCCCCCTTCTTCTGCGCGTGGCTGCCCCAGAGCAGGAAGACCAGTCCCTCGCGCTCGCGGTCGAGGGTCTCGACGACGTGGTCGGTGAAGCCTTCCCAGCCCTTGCCCGCATGGGCGCCGGCGCGGCCTTCCTCGACCGTCAGCACGGCATTGAGCAGCAGCACGCCCTGCCGCGCCCACGGCAGCAGGCAGCCGTGGTCCGGCCGCGGCAGGCCGAGGTCGCGCTGCAGCTCCTTGAAGATGTTGTCCAGCGATGGCGGCACGCGCACCCCCGGCTGCACCGAGAAACAGAGCCCGTGCGCCTGCCCCGCGCCGTGGTACGGGTCCTGCCCGAGGATCACCACGCGCGTGGCGTCGAACGGGGTCGCCTCGAGGGCACCAAAGATCCGCGGGCCCGGCGGATAGACGCGCGCGCCGGCCGCCTTGCGCTCGCGCAGGAAGCCGGCCAGCTGCTGCATGTCGTCGCGCTGCAGGTAGTCCCCCACCCGCGCCTTCCACGACGCCTCCAGCTGCACCCGGTCAGGCATCGAACGCTTTCTGCTCCGGCAGCCGGGACAGGCGCAGCTGGAACAGCGCCTTGGTGACCAGCAGGCGTTCCTCGATCGGCTTGAGCACCAGGTCGTTGGCGCCCTCGCGCAGCAGTTCGGCCTGGTTGTCGGGGTTCGCGTCGCCGGTCATGACCAGCACCGGCAGCTCGCGCTTGCCGTAGCCCCAGTCGTCGCGCAGGCGCCGCAGCAGGTCGCGGCCCTCGAGCTTGCCCTTCAGGTAGACATCGGTGAGCACCAGGTCGATGCCGGGACCGTTGCCTTCCGCGCGCCGGGCTTCCAGCCAGGCGAGGGCATCCTCGACGCTGGTGGTGTGCTCCACCTGCATGCCGCAGCGTTCCAGCCAGCGCTTGGTGGCCAGCGCGACCACGCGGCTGTCCTCGACGTACAGCACGCGCGCGCCCGGGATGTGCGCCGGCTGCACGTAGCCACGGATGAACGTCGCAAGTGCGCCGTGGCCCAGCGCCTTGTCGAAGTAGTCGGTCACGTCGTCGGTGAACTGGCGCGACTCCAGCAGCGCCTGCGCGTTGCCCGACACCACGATCACCGGCACGTAGGCCTGGCCTGCGGCTTCGCGCACCGCGCGCGCGAGCTGCTGGCCGTCGCCATCGGGCAGGTCGAGCGAGGTGGTGACCAGGTCGACCGGGCCTTCGGCCAGCGCGGCGCGCGCCTCGGCCAGCCCCGCGCACGCGGTGACGCGCACGCCGGGCAGTTCGCGCTGCAGCACGTCTCCGATCAGCTTGCGAACGAGTTTCGAGCCGTCGACCACCATCACCCGTGGCGCGTCACCGACGACATGGCGCAGGTCGTTGGCGTCCATCTCAGGCTTCCACCGGCCGGGTCTGGCGCAGGAAGTGGCCAGTGACGACGCCCGCGCCCAGCCAGCCGAGCGCCGTGGCGCCCAGCAGCACCCAGCCGGCCTGTGCCGCACCGAGGCCCCGGAGCGCGAAGTCGCTGCCGTAGCTGGCGGACAGTTCGGCCAGCGGTGCATCCAGGGCGAGGTTCGCGGCGGTCAGCATCAACAGCGCGAGTGCGCCGGCACCCAGTCCGTACCACGCGCCCAGGTACAGGAACGGTCGGCGGATGAACCCGTCGCTCGCACCGAGCAACTGCAGGACGCCGATCTCGTCGCGCCGCGCCTGGATGTCCAGTCGCACCGTGTTGCCGACCACCAGCAGGGCGCCGAGGCCGAGCAGCAGCGCCAGGACCATCGCGACGCGGCCGCCGAAACGCAGCCAGCCATCCAGGCGGCGACGCCACTCGGCATCGTGCTGCACGGTCTCGACGCCTGGCGCGTCGCGCAGCGTGTCGGCGAGCAACGCACCGTCGCCCGCCGGCGTCACCAGCAACACGCTGGGGAGCGGATTGCCATCAAGTGCATCGATGGCGATGTCGAACCCGCCCTGTTCGCGCAATTCGGCCAGGCCCTGGTCCGGCGTGCGCAATTCGACCGCGGCGACGTCCTCGCGCGCACGCAGTTCGCCGGCCATCGCAGTGGCGCGCGCGGCATCGATGTCGACCTCCAGGAACAGCGCGAGCTGCCGCGACTGCTGCGCGCTGCCCGCGAACCGGCCGACGTTGTCGAGCACCAGCCACAGGCCGAGCGGCAGCGCGAGCGCGACGGCCATGACGCCGACGGTGAGCAGCGTGGAGCCGGGGCGACGCCCGAAACGGCCGAGCGCGGAGACCAGGCTGTACGCGTGGTGGTCGAGCCAGGCCTTCAGGTTGCCCGTCATTCGGCGAGCTCCTCCGGCGCGATGTCGTCGACGAGGTGGCCGTGGTCGAGCACCAGCACGCGCTTCTTCATGCGCTTGACCAGGTGCAGGTCATGGCTGGCGACCATCACCGCCGTGCCGCGCTCCGGCAGCGAGGCGAACAACGCCATGATCTCGGCCGACAGCGTCGGATCCAGGTTGCCGGTGGGTTCGTCGGCGATCAGCAGCGCCGGTTCGGCGACGATCGCGCGGGCGATGCCGACCCGCTGCTGCTCGCCGGCCGACAACTGGGTGGGAAACGCCTTGTCGCGATCACCCAGCCCCAGGCGGTCGAGCGCCGCGCGCACGCGCTTGCCGGCCTCGCTGCGCCCCATGCCGCGGAGCACCAGCGGCAGCGCGACGTTCTCGCCGACCGTGCGGTCGGCCAGCAGGCGATGGTCCTGGTAGACGACGCCGATCGAGCGCCGGTGGAGCGGCACTTTCCGCCCTCGCACCTTCAGCAGGTTGCGTTCGCCGAACAGCACGGTGCCGCGGCTCGGCCGCTCGGCCAGCTGCACCAGCTTGAGCAGCGTGCTCTTGCCGGCGCCCGAGTGCCCGGTGATGAACAGCATTTCGCCCGGTGACATCGCGAAGCTGACGTCCTCCAGGGCCACGCGCCCACCCGGGTACTGCTTGCTGACGTTGTCGAAGCGCAGGACGGACATGGCGAGATCGTAGCCCGGATGCAGCGCAGCGGAATCCGGGACCGTCAGTGCTGGTTGCGCGGGCCGCGCGTGACCAGCGACTTCAGCCCGCGGCCGATGCGCGACAGCAGCGACGGCGCCTCGGCCTTCGCCGGTTCGGCCCGCCGCGCCGGCTTGTGCTGGGGCGCGCGACGCGGCTTGGAGCCGCCCTCGGCCGCCTTCGCACCCGATTCCTGCTGCGTGCGCGGTGCCTGGTCGGCACCCTCGATCCGCTGGCCGCGGCGGCGGCGGCGACGCTTGCGCGGCGCACGCTCGCCCTCCGTCGCCGGGGTGGGCGGAGTGTTGCGCGTGGCGGTGGCGTCCTGTGCCGGCTTCGCGACGGCGTTGGCGGCCTCCGGCTCCGCGCCTTCGGCCGAACGACGCGGCTTGCGCTCGCGGCGCGGTTCGCCGCTGCGCGGACCGGCGCCGCGCGCGCGTTCGCCACGCCCCGCGCCACCCGGTCCACGACGCCCGCCGCCGCGCTTGGCGTCGTCCGCCGCACGCTGCTCGCGCGCCTCGCGGAAGATCTCGCCGATGCTCTCGCCTTCCTCGGCCTGGACTTCCACGCCTTCGCGCGGCTTGCGCGGCAGCGCGGTCATCAGTTCCTGCGTCACCGGCTCGGAGGGGATCTTCTGCTCGATGAACGCCTCGATGTCCGGCAGGCCGATTGCGTAACGCTCGCAGGCGAAGCTGATCGCATCGCCTTCGGCACCCAGGCGCGCAGTGCGGCCGATGCGGTGCACGTAGTCCTCGGCGTCGAACGGCAGGTCGTAGTTGTAGACGTGCGACACGCCGTCGATGTGCAGGCCGCGCGCGGCGACGTCGGTGGCCACCAGGATCTCCAGCTGGCCGGCCTGGAACTTCTTCAGCAGCGATTCGCGCTTCTTCTGCGGCACGTCGCCGGAGAGCACGCCGACGCGATAGCCCGCGCGCTCCA
>CAMPJU010000139.1 GCA_946886995.1 uncultured Lysobacteraceae bacterium | reverse complement strand
TCCAGCGCTACGACTTCTCCTTCGTCAACCCGTACTTCACCGACGAGGGCATGTCCCTCGGCTACAACCTCTGGTACCGCGAGCTCGACAACTCCGAGTTCAACATCGCCAGCTACTCCAGCACCAGCGGCGCCGCGCAGGTGGTGCTGGGGCTGCCGATCAGCGAGACCAACTCGGTCTCGGCGCTGTTCGGCATCGACAGCAACGAGATCTACACGTTCGGCTCGACGCCCAAGCCGATCGTCGACTACATCAAGGCGCTGGACACGCGCACGTTCCACGCCTGGCGCGCGCAGCTGGGCTGGGCCAGCGACACCCGCAACGACTTCTTCGCCCCGACCCGCGGCACCTACCAGCGCCTGTCCGCCGAGGTTTCACTGCCCGGCTCCACCGCCGAGTACTACAAGATCAACTACGAGTTCTCCAAGTACTGGAACATCAGCCGCGCGCTGGTGCTGAACACGCGCGCGGAGATCGGTTACGGCGACAGCTACGGCGACTCGGTGACGCGCGACCTGTGCTTCACCCCGGGCAGCTTCGTCGACCATGACAACGACGAGGAGACGCCGGACATCTTCGTGCCCGGCCCGGATCCGTCCGATCCATGCCTGACCACTTCGCCGGACTTCCGCGAAACGGTGACCGCCGACGGCCTCCCGTTCTTCGAGAACTTCTACGCCGGCGGCGTGCGCTCGATCCGCGGCTTCCGCGACAACACCGTCGGTCCGCGCTACCCGGTCCCCGGCAACACCGGTTTCCGCGGCCAGCCGCGGGGTGGCGCGCTGAAGACCACCGGCTCGGTCGAGATGTACTTCCCCACCCTGCTGGACACGCCGGCCGCGCGGGTGTCGGCGTTCGTCGACTTCGGCAGCGTGTTCGAGGACATCGACGCGTTCGACGCCGGCAAGCTGCGCGCGTCCACCGGCGTCGCCCTGCTGTGGCGTGCGCCGGTCGGGCCGATCTCGATCAGCTACGCGTTCCCGCTGGTCAAGGAAGACAGCGACGAGACCGAGCGCCTGCAGTTCACCTTCGGCGGCGCGTTCTAGCCCCGCGGCGGCACGCGCGATGGGCAGCGGAGGGAACAGCGCCGGGGTCGTCCGCCACACCGCGGGAGCACTGGCCGAACGCTTCGGACTCGGCCTGCGCGGCGATCGCTCCGCGGTGGTCGAGGGCGTCGCGACGCTCGAGGCGGCGCGCCCGGCGGACCTGTCGTTCCTCGCCAACCCCCGCTACCGCGGGCGCCTCGCCGACAGCGACGCCGGCGTGGTGGTGGTGCGGGAGGAAGACGCCGGGGCGTGCCGTGGCACCGCGCTGGTCGCCCCCGACCCGTACGTCGCGTTCGCCAGGATCGCGGCGTTGTTCGACCCCGCCCCCGCGGCAAGGCCCGGCATCCATCCGTCCGCGGTCGTCGACCCGACCGCGCGCATCGCCGCCGATGCGTCCATCGGTCCGCTCGCGTCGGTGGGCGCCGGCAGCGAAGTCGGCGCCGGCGCGGTCGTCGGCGCGGGCTGCGTCATCGGCGACGGCTGCGTCGTCGGCCCCGGCTGCGATCTCGGCGCCCGGGTCGTGCTGGTGACCCGCGTGCGACTCGGCAGCCGGGTGCGCATCCATCCCGGCGCGGTCCTCGGCGCCGACGGATTCGGCCTGGCCATGGACCGTCCCGCCGGAGGCGACGCGCACTGGATCAAGGTGCCGCAGCTCGGCGGGGTCGTCGTCGGCGATGACTGCGAGATCGGTGCGAACACCACCATCGACCGGGGCACGCTCGGCGACACCGTGCTCGAGGACGACGTGCGCCTGGACAACCAGATCCAGGTCGGACACAACGTGCGCATCGGCGCGCATACGGCGATGGCCGGCTGCGCCGCGGTGGCGGGCAGCACGCGCATCGGCCGCTACTGCCTGGTCGGCGGCGCCGCGGGCATCCTCGGGCACCTGGAGCTGTGCGACAGGGTGGTGGTGACCGCGATGAGCCTGGTGACCCATTCGATCCGCGAGCCGGGCGAGTACTCATCCGGGACCCCGCTGATGGACAATCGCAGCTGGCGCCGCAGCGCCGCGCGCTTCAAGCAACTCGACGCACTCGCCCGGCGGGTCGGCGCCAAGGACACGACACCATGAACGAAATCAAGCTGCCGCTGGACGTCCCGGCGATCCAGAAACTGCTGCCGCACCGCTACCCGTTCCTGCTGGTCGACCGGGTGGTGGAGTTCGAGTCCGGCAAGCGCGTGCTCGCCTACAAGAACGTGACCGGCAACGAGGGCTTCTTCAACGGCCACTTCCCCGGCCACCCCGTCATGCCGGGCGTGCTGGTGCTCGAGGCGCTCGCCCAGGCCGGCGGCGTGCTGACCCAGCTGACGCATTGCACCGACGAGGGCGGCGTGGCCGACGGCAAGATCTACTACCTGGTCAAGATCGACGGCGCGAAGTTCTCGCGCATGGTCGTGCCGGGTGACCGGCTGGACCTGGAGGTCACGCTCAAGCGCACCATCCGCAACATGGCGGTGTTCTCCGGCGTCGCCCGCGTGGACGGCCAGCAGGTCGCCTGCGCCGAGATCCTCTGCGCCGAGGTCGACAAGGCCTGATGTCCGGGCCGGACATCCATCCGACGGCGGTGGTCGACCCGGGTGCCAGCCTCGGAGCCGGCGTCCGCGTGGGCGCCTTCAGCGTGGTCGGGCCGGAGGTCGAGATCGGCGACGGCACCTGGATCGGCCCGCACTGCACCGTCACCGGGCCGACCCGGATCGGGCGCGACAACCGCTTCCACGGCCATGCCGCGATCGGTGGCGAGGCACAGGACAAGAAGTACGCAGGCGAACGCGCCGAACTGGTCATCGGCGACGGCAACCAGGTGCGCGAGTTCGCGACCATCAACCGCGGCACCGCCGGCGGCGGCGGCGTCACGCGGATCGGCGACGACAACTGGCTGCTCGCCTACACGCATGTCGCGCACGACTGCAGCGTCGGCAGCCACTGCATCTTCTCCAACAACGCCACGCTCGCCGGGCACGTGCAGGTGGGCGACCACGTGATCCTCGGCGGGTTCGCGGCCATCCACCAGTTCTGCCGCCTGGGCGCGCACGCCTTCATCGGCATGGGCGCCTTCGTCAACGGCGATGTGCCGCCGTTCGTGATGGTCGCGCAGGAAGGCTACGGCCGGCCGCGCGGCGTCAACAGCGAGGGCCTGCGCCGGCGCGGGTTCGACAGCGGGCGGATCAGCGCCATCAAGCGCGCCTATCGCGCGCTGTACGTCTCCGGGGACCCGTTGGACGAAGCCCGTGGCAAGCTGGCCGAACTGGCCCGCGACAGCGACGACGTGCGCGCGCTGCTGGAGTTCGTCGACAGCGCGGAGCGCCCGCTGCTGCGCTGAGCGACACGGGGGAACGACTTGGGCATCGGGGTGCTGGGCAACGGCGTGCAGGACAACGGCGTGAAAACCGCGGCAACCGGCCGCCCCGGGCCCGTGCGCGTGGCGCTGGTCGCCGGCGAGGCGTCCGGCGACCTGCTCGGCGCCGGCCTGGTCGCCGCACTGCGCGAGCGCCTGCCCGGCGCCGAGTTCGCCGGCATCGGCGGCGCCGCGATGCGCGAGGCGGGCGTGGACACGTGGCACGACTGTTCCGAACTGGCGGTGATGGGGCTGGCCGAAGTGCTGCGCGACCTGCCGCGCCTGCTGCGCCTGCGCCGCCGTTTGCGCGTGCGGCTGCTCGACTGGCGGCCGGATGTGTTCGTCGGCATCGACGCGCCCGACTTCAACCTGGGGCTGGAGCGGCAGCTGAAGCAGCGCGGCGTGCGCACGGTGCACTACGTCAGCCCCTCCGTGTGGGCCTGGCGCGAGGGCCGGGCCGCGCGCATCGGGGAGAGTGCCGACACCGTGTTGTGCCTGTTCCCGATGGAACCCCCGATCTACGCGCGGCACGGCGTCGACGCGCGCTTCGTCGGCCACCCGCTGGCCGATGCGATGCCGCTCGAGCCGGACCGGGCCAGGGCGCGGGCAGGATTCGGCCTGCCGATGCACGACCCCGTCCTGGCGGTGCTGCCGGGCAGCCGGCTCGGCGAAGTGGAACGCATGGGACCGGCGTTCCTGGAGGCCGCGGCGCGGGTCGCACGGTCCCTGCCCGGTCTCGCCGTCCTGGTGCCCGCCGCGAACGACGGCTGTCGCACGTTGCTGGAACGGCAGGTCGCGCAGGCTGGCGCCCCCGGCGTGCGCCTGCTGGAGGGCGACGCGCGCGCCGCGATGGAGGCCGCCGACGTCGTGCTGCTCGCCTCCGGCACGGCCGCGCTCGAGGCCATGCTCGCCAAGCGGCCGATGGTGGTCGGCCATCGCATCTCGCCGCTGACGCACGCGCTGGTGCGACGGCTGGGGCTGCTGAAGTCGCGCTTCGTCAGCCTCCCCAACGTGCTGGCCGGGGAGGCGCTGGTGCCGGAGCTGCTGCAGGACGACTGCACGCCGGAGCACCTTGCGGCGGCCGTGCTGCACTGGTTCGAGCAGCCGGAAGCCGTCGCGGCCTTGCGCCCCCGCTTCCGGGCGATCCACGAATCGCTCCGTCGCGATGCTTCGGCACGCGCGGCCGACGCGATCG
>CAMPJU010000138.1 GCA_946886995.1 uncultured Lysobacteraceae bacterium | reverse complement strand
GCTCCGGAGATACAAGCCGACGCAAGCGGGTGACGCAGCGCGTGGCGACGCGTTGGGGGTCGACGTGTCCGGGTTCAGGCCCTGCGCGGATTCACGCTCATCGAAGTGCTGCTTGCCACGGTGCTGCTCGCCGCCGGGCTGGCGCTGGCGTTCACCACCCTGCGCGCCGCCACCGCGACCGCCCAGCGCGGCGAAGCCATGGCGCAGCGCAACGAACGGATGCGCGCGGTGGCGGGCTTCCTGCGCGCGCGCCTGGTCGCGGTCAAGCCGCAGGCGTTCACGATCGACCAGGACACCGGGTTGCCGCTTCGCTTCACCGGGGATGCCAGCCGCATGCGGTTCGTGGCCGACCTCCCGGAGTACCTCGGGCACGGCGGCCCGTACCTGCACACGCTGTACCTGGCGCGGTCGTCTAACGCGGGCGACGGCGTCGACCTGATGCTTGGCCTGGCGGTGCAGCAACCGCTGGACGTCGGCGCCGACGCGGAGCCGGAGCCGCCCGAGCCGCTGGCACGCGACCTGCAGGCGGTCCGGTTCCGCTACCGCGCGCTGGATGCGGACGGTCGCCTCGGCGAATGGCAGGAAGATTGGCAGACGCCCGAGCGCCTGCCGTTGCAGGTAGAGGTGTCGATCCGGGATGGCGAAGGCCGCACCTGGCCCCGGATCGTCGTCGCGCTGCCGCTGGCGGGCACCGTGACCTCCGCGATCGGGGAAGCGATGTGAGGGTGCGCGGTGCCGCCTTGCTCCTGGTGCTGTGGCTGGTCGCGATGCTTGCGGCCCTGGTCGGCGCATTCGCGTTGATCGCACAGGTGGAGCACCTGCAGGGCCAGGTCCTGTTCCGCGGCGTCGTCGCCCGCGAAGCGGCGCGCGCCGGCCTTGAGTACGCACTCGAGCGACTGGGCGCCGCGGATCCGCGCGTGGCGTGGATCCCGGATGGCCGTGCCTACGCCTGGACGTGGCACGGCGCGTCGGTCGAACTGCGCATCGTCGATGAACAGGGCAAGGTGGATCTCAACCTGGCGGACGCGCCACTGCTGTCCGCGCTGATGCAGGCCACGGGCAGCGAGAAGCGCGATGCCGACGACATCGCCGCGGCCATCCTCGACTGGCGTGACCCGGACCCGCTCACCCAGCCCGGCGGGGGCGCGGAGGATCCGGACTACGAGGCGGCCGAGCTGCCGTACGGCGCGAAGGATGCGCCTTTCGAAGACGTCTCCGAGCTGCGGCAGGTGCTCGGCGTGGACAGCGACCTGTTCACCCGGGTCGTGCCTCACCTCACCGTGCATAGCGGTCGCCCGCGGCCGGATCCGGCTTTTGCCGCGGCACCGGTGCTGGTCGCGCTGGGACTGGACGCGCAGCAGGTCATCGGGATGCGCCGGGCCTGGGATCCCGCCTCCGGTGAACCGCCGCCGTTCATTCCGGGCCTCGGTCCGCTCGTTGGCGCCGGCAGCGGCACGTATAGTATCGACAGCCGTGCGCGGCTCCGCGATGGTCGCGAGACGATGTTGCGCGTCGTGGTGCGCGCCGGCGGCTCCGGCCTGCCCGGTTCGACCTACACGCCGCTGGAGTGGCAGGAGGAAGCATCGCGATGACGGCGTTGCGCGCCCGGCTCGGACGCGTCGGTGCCCGGCTGGGGCCGGGGACGGGGGGATTCCTCGCGTGGTGGGGCGCGTCGCTTGCCGCCTGGCTGCCGCGTCGGTGGCGCACGCTGTTCGGCCTGGACCGCGGCCGCCTGCTGCTGATGCCCGACCCCACCCTCGATGCGACCCATGCGCCGACGTTGCAGTTGCGGCGCGAGGACGGCGATGGCCTGCGCGACGTCGGGCGAGTCCCGTTGCCCTCCGCCGATACGCAACACGCGGACCATGCGGAGCGTGCCGACCGCTACGCGATGACCGACGCCGGGGGCGACCCGCTCGCCCCGCTGCTGGCGCCGGCCCTGGTCGACCTGCCGCGCTGGTTGCTGCTGCCGGCGGCCAGTGGGCTGCAACGACCGCTGGTGCTCCCGGCGGCCGCGGCCGACCGGCTGCGCGACGTCCTGTCGTTCGAGATCGACCGCCAGACCCCTTTCGCGGCGACCGACGTGGCGTTCGACGCGCGCGTCCTGCGCCGCCGTCCGGACGGCCAGCTGGACGTCGACCTGGTGGTGGTGCCGCTGGCCCGGCTGCAGGCGCGACGCGACGCGCTCGGTCCCCTGGCGGCCACGCTGGCGGGCGTCGACCTGGCCGGAGCGGATGGCGTGCCCATCGGCGTGAACCTGTTGCCACCCGCGCAGCGCCGCCACATCGCGGATCCCTGGCGTGGCTGGAACCTCGGGCTGGCCGCGCTCGCGCTGTTCGCGGTGGTGCTGGCGCTGTGGCAGGTGCTCGACAACCGGCGCGACGCCGCGGACGCCTTCGAGGCCGCCCTCGCACCGCGCGTCGCGCAGGCACGTCAGGCGGCCGCGGACCGCCAGGCGCTCGCGGCGATGGTGTCCGGGCAGGCATTCCTGGACCGCAGCCGCGCCGCGCGCCCGACGACCGTCGAACTGCTGGACGACCTGACCGGTCGCCTGCCGGACGGGACCTGGCTGGAAAAAGTCTCGATCGAGGATGACCGGCTGGTCGTGATCGGATTGAGCAACGAGGCGTCGGCGCTGGTGCGCCGGATGGAGCCGTCGCCACTGTGGCGCTCGCCGGCGCTGAGCGGTGCATTGCAGCCGGACCCGCGCTCGGGTCGCGACCGTTTCTCGCTGGTGGCCGAACTGGCGACGCTGCCGGTGGCGCCGGCCGCCCCGGACGGGGAAGCCCCGTGACCCGGGCCGCCGATCGCGACCGCTGGCTGGCGCTGGCGCTGCTGCTGGCGGCGCTCGGGCTGGCCTATCTCTTCCTGGTGCACCCGTGGTGGACCGCGCCGATGCTGGACGCCCGCGACCGGATCGAGGCATTGCGCGAACGCGAGTTGCGGGTTCGCACGCAACTGCAGCAGGCGCCCGAAGTGCAGCGGCGCCTGGCCACCGCGCGCCGGCAACAGCAGGCCGCCTCGGGTTTCCTCCCGGAAGCGACGGCGGAGCTGGCGACCGCCGGGCTCGTGCAACGCCTGGAAACCGTCGTCCTGCAGGCCAGCCCGGGCAACGCCGCCTGCGCCATCACCAACCGCGCGCCGGTCAACCGCGGATCGCAGGAACCGGCCTACGTCCAGGTGGCCGTGCAGGTGCGGCTGCAGTGCGGCATGCCGGAACTCGCCTCCGTGCTGCATGCGCTGGAGAGCGGGTCGCCCCGCCTGTTCATCGAGGACTTCAACCTGTTGCCGATCCGCCGCTACGTCCTCGGCGCCAACCGGTCGCAGGGGAGTGGCGGCGTCGACGTGAGCTTCGACCTGGTCGGGTACCTGCGGCCGACGCCCGCGGTGCCTGGTGGCGTCGCCGCACGGGAGGCCCAGGGTGCGCCTTGACGATGCCGGCCCGCGCACCTGGCTGCTCGGCGCCACGACGGCGTGGGCACTGGTCGCGTTGCTGCTCGCGTTCGCCGGCATGGGCGGGCGCATCGAGCCCTTGCCCGCGGATCCCTCGCTACTGCAGTCGCTGCCGGAACCGGCGGCGCCCGCGCCCGCACGCCTGGGCCCGCTGTCCGGCTACGCACGCATCAGCGCCCGCCCGTTGCTGTCGCCCAGTCGCCGTCCGCAGCCGTTTTCGCTCGAGCCCGAGCGCGAGGACCAGCCGGAGGAACGCTTCGAGTACGTACTCACCGGCGTGTTGCTGACGCCATCGCTGCAGATGGCGATCGTCCAGCCGGCGCGGGGGGGCGAGCCCGAGCGCCTGCGCGTGGGCCAGGCGCCCGAGGCGGCGCCGTCGTGGCGGCTGGTCGCCCTGTCGCCGCGGGCGGCGGTGTTCGACGGCCCCGATGGCGAGCAGTCGCTGGACCTGCGCAGCTACGACGGCGGGGCCGACCTTCGCGCGAGCGCGGTCCCGGGTGCTGCGGAACCGCAACCCCCGCGTCGCGGAAGGACACCTGCGCCTGTCCCGATGCCATCGAGCCCCATGCAGCCCGACGCGGTCCAGGATGCGGGGACGTCCCCGGAACCCGAGGCGGTCGAGGAAGCCGACGCGGTCAGTACGCCGCAGGAACAGATGGAAACCATCCGCAAGCGGATCGAGGCGCGCCGCGAGCAGCTTCGGCGCGAAGCCCGCGACGCGGACCCGCCCCAACAACGGTAGAGTTCCACGAATGACGCGATTCCCAGCAATTGTCCTGGCCGGCATGCTTCTCGCGGCCTGCGCCACCGTCCCGGCACCGACGATCTCCCGCGAGGGCGACCTGCGCGCGGCGCCGCCGGCGGGCGCGGCCGATGGCGAGGCGCCGCGGACCGAGACCGTCATCATCGACGGGCAGGCGCGCACCCTCGTCGTGGGCGATCCGGAACCGGATGGCCCGCAGGCGCAGCTCAGGCGCGGCACGGGCGTGGTGATCGACCGCGCGGCCGCGGCGGCACCTCCCCCCGGCCTGGCCGCGACCACCGGCGCCGTGACGTTCAACTTCGAAGGCGAATCGTTGCACGCGGTCGCCAAGGCGATCCTCGGCGACATGCTCGGGCAGAACTACGTGATCGCCCCGGGCGTGCAG
>CAMPJU010000137.1 GCA_946886995.1 uncultured Lysobacteraceae bacterium | reverse complement strand
ACCCACAGGTGGACGAGCCACCAGCGCCAGTACTCGACCATGGAAAGATGGGTGTGCTCGTTCCACATCAGCGCCGCGCCGAAGAACAGGCCGATGGCAACGGTCGAGAGGAACAGCAGGGCGACGATGGACCGCGACTCGCTGCGCTCCTTCAATGCCGGCCACAGCGCGCGCCCGACCAGCACCAGCCACAGCATCAGGCCGATGAACAGGTACCACTGCCAGAAGCGGCCCATGTCGGCGTACTCCCAGCCCTGGTGGCCGAACCAGAAGTTGTGCTCCAGGCCCAGCTTCTGCATGACCGCCAGCCACTGGCCGGCGAACGAGCCGACCACGATCACGATCAGCGAGACGAACAGGAAGTTGACGCCGAGGCGCTGGAACTTCGGCTCGTGGCCCGACAGCGCCGGCGCGATGTACAGCCCGGTCCCGAGCCACGCCACGGCGATCCACAGCACCGCCAGCTGCGTGTGCCACGTGCGCGTGATCGAGTAGGGCAACACGTCGGCCAGCGCGAAGCCGTACGCCTCCTGGCCTTCGACCTGGTAGTGCGCGGTGATCGCGCCCAGCAGGATCTGGACCAGGAACAGCGCCAGCACCAGCCAGAAGTACTTGGCGGTGGCGCGCATCGACGGAGTGATCCGCAGCGCCGCGAACGGGTCGCTTGCCGGGAGCTTGTGCGATTCGTCGCGATCGTGGCTCACCGCGTGGTGCCAGCCCAGCAGCGCGATGCCCAGGATCAGGAACAGCACGCTGAAGGCCGACCAGACCCACATCGAGGGCGGCGGCGTGTTGCCGATCAACGGCTCGCTGGGCCAGTTGTTGGTGTAGGTGACGCGCTTGGACACGACACCGGGACCGTCCTGCGCGAGCGTCTCGCCCTCGGGCGCCGGGCGTTCGGTGGCGGCGGCCCAGGCGGTCCACCAGAAGAACGCGGTCATCGCACGGCGGTGCTCCGCGTCGGGCACCGTGTCGTTCTTCATCGCGTAGGCTTCGCGCAGTTCCGCTGTAGCCGGGTCGTTGCCGAACAGGCTCTCGTAGTGCGCGGCGGTGTTGGAGAGCGCGGCGACGCGATCGCGCGAGAGCGTGATCGTGCCGGTCTCCGGGTCGTAGGTGTTGCGCCGCATCTCGTGCTCGAGCCGCCCGCGCAACATCGCCTGGGTTTCGGCATCCAGGTCGGCGTAGCTGGCCATGCCGCCGTCGGCGCGCGCCCACAGGTCGAGCATCCCCACCGCCTCGCGGTGCAGCCAGTCGGCGCTCCAGTCCGGCGCGACGTAGCCGCCGTGGCCCCAGATGGAGCCCAGCTGCATGCCGCCGATCGACTGCCAGACCTGGCGCCCGCGCTCGATGTCCGCGCGGGTATAGACGACCGTGCCGTCCTCGGCGACGACCTGTTCGGGCACCGGCGGCGCCGCACGGAAGATCTCCGTGCCCGCCCACAGCAGGACGCCGAAGGACACCACCAGCAGCGTCGCCAGTCCGATCCAGAGTTTCCGGGTATTGCTCATCGTCGTCTCCCTTTCAGTGCGGGAATGGTCGGCCGACGCGCGCGTAAACGTCTTGACGCAGGTCAAGCCGCTTCCACGGGACCTGCAGGCGCTAGTCCCGGAGGATCGGCGCCGCGAGCGCCTCGAGGGCGGACCGGTCGACGAGTTCCACTTCGCGCCGGTCGATGCCGAGCAGTCCGTCCTGCTGGAAGCGCTTGAGCACCCGGCTGACGGTCTCCGGCGCCAGGCGCAGGTAGTTGGCGATGTCCGTGCGGGGCATCGTCAGCTGGAACCGCGTCGGCGAAAAGCCGCGTGCCGCGAGGCGCCGGGACAGCCCGACGAGGAACGCGGCCAGGCGCTGGTCGGCGGACCAGTCGCCGGCCAGCAACGCGGCGCGCCCGATGTCGCGGCTGAGCAGCCGGAACAGCTGCCGCTGCAGCCCCGGCAGGCGCGTGGCCAGCACCGCGATCTTCGGGAAGGAGAACCTGCACAGCATCACCGTGTCCAGCGCCACCGCGTTGCACGGATAGTGGTCCCCGTCGATGGCGTCCAGCCCGATGACTTCGCCGGGCAGGTGGAAGCCGAGCACGTGCTCGCGGCCGTCCCGGTCGATGACGTAGGTCTTGACGGTCCCGGCGCGCACCGCGGCGATCGCCTCGAAGTCGTCCCCCTCGCGGAACACGTGCTCGCCGGCATGGAACGGACCGACGTGGTCGACGAGCACGTGCAGGTCCTGCAATGCCGCCTTGTCCATGCCCTCGGCCATGCAGGCCTGGGAGAAGGCGCAGGTGGAGCAGAAGGTGAAGGCATCGCCGTCGTCGGCGACGACCCGCCGGTCGACGCGCGGGAACTCGGCACGCGACGCGCGGTCGTCGCCGGGCCCGCTCACCTGCGCGCTCCGCAGTTCAGATCGCGCGCGAGAAGCGTGGCGCGGCCCGGGTGTCGGTGGGGGCGTGGTCGAGGTAGCGGTCGAAGCACATCGCGATGTTACGCAAGAGCAGGCGCCCGCGCGACGTGACCTCGATGCGGGTGTCCTCGAAGCGCACCAGGCCGTCCTCGGCGAGCGGCTGGAGCCGGTCGAGCGCGTCGGCGAAGTACTCCGGGAAATCGATCGCATGGCGCCGTTCCAGCGCGGTGACCGGGATCTCGCCGCGGCACATCAGCGACTGGATGAGGTCGGCGCGCAGCTGGTCGTCGGGATCCAGGCGCATGCCGCGGAACACCGGCAGCTTCCCCTGGTCCAGCGCGACCTGCCAGGCCGCCACGTCGCGCGGGTTCTGGCTGTAGGTGTCGCCGATGTGGCTGATGGCGCTCACGCCCAGGCCGACGAGGTCGCTGTCGGCATGGGTGGTGTAGCCCATGAAGTTGCGATGCAGGCCCCCGCGCCGGCGCGCGATCGACAGTTCGTCGTCCGGCAGCGCGAAGTGGTCCATCCCGATGTATTCGTAGCCGGCGGCGCCCAGGCGCTCGATGGCCAGTTGCAGCAGGCCCAGCTTGGCGGCGGGATCGGGCAGGTCGGCCGCGTCGATCTGCCGCTGCGCCTTGAACAGGTCCGGGAGGTGCGCGTAGCTGTAGACGGCGACGCGGTCCGGCCGCATGTCGTTGACGATGTCCAGCGTCCGGGCGAAGCCGGCGGCACTCTGCCTCGGCAGGCCGTAGATGAGGTCGACGTTGACCGACCGGAAGCCGTTCGCCCGGCAGGCATCCACGACGGCGCGGGTCTCCTCCACGGACTGGATCCGGTTCACCGCGTGCTGCACGGCGGGGTCGAAATCCTGCACGCCGAAGCTGGCGCGGTCGAAGCCGATGTCGGCGAGCTGCGCGATGTCGGCCGCATCGACGAAACGCGGGTCCAGCTCGATCGAGATGTCGCGCGTGGCGGAATCGGAGAAACGGAACTGGCTGCGCAGGGTGTCGACCACTTCGCGCAGCTGCGCGGGCGCGAGGAAGTTCGGCGTGCCGCCACCGAAATGCAGCTGGATCACCTCGCGGTCGCGGTCGAACAGCTGCGCCGTCAGGTCGATCTCGCGGAACAGGCGCGCCAGGTATCCCTCGGCGCGGGACTTGTCGCGGGTGATGATCCGGTTGCAGCCGCAGTAGAAGCACGGGCTCGTGCAGAACGGGATGTGGACGTAGAGCGAGATCCGGCGCGGGATCGGGTCGCCGTTGCTCGCGAGCGCGGCTTCGCGCAACTCCGCCTCCCCGAAGCCGTCATGGAACTTCGGTGCGGTCGGGTAGGACGTGTAGCGTGGCCCGGGCCGGTCGTAACGGCGCAGCAGGTCCGGGTCGAAGGGGAGCGGTGCGTGCATGGGGAGCATGCTGCGCGCCCGCCACGCGGTGCACCTTGACCCAGGTCAACCGCCGTGCGATGCGGCCAGCCGGCGGAGGCCCTCGTCGATGCCCACCCGCGGGACGTAGCCGAAGTCGCGCCGTGCCGGTTCCATGTCGTACCAGTGGGTCGTCGCCAGCTGTTCCGCCAGGAAGCGCGTGAGTGGCGGCTCGCCACGCAACGGAAGCACCGTCCACAGGCCCTCGCACGCCATCCCGATCGCATAGGCGACAGGGAACGGCAGCGATTGCGTCACCGGTGGCGCGCCGACCGCGGCCAGCAGCCCGTTCACGATCTCGCGCATCGGCCTGGGTTCGCCGTTGGAGATGAAGTAGGCGCGGCCGGCGCAGGCGGCACCCGGCGCCAGGTGCTCGAGCGCGTCGAAGTGCGCCCGTGCCGCGTTGTCGATGTAGGTGGTGTCGACCAGGTTGTGTCCGCCGCCGACCAGCCGCAGCCGTCCGGCGCGCGCGCGTTCGGCGATGCGGGGGAGCAGTTGGGCGTCGCCGGGACCCCAGATCAGGCGCGGGCGCAGGGCGATCGTCGCCAGGTCTGCGGTGTTCGCGGCCAGCACGAGCTTTTCGGCTTCGAGCTTGGTCGCCGCATACGGCGCCTTGAGGTCGTCGCCGTAGGGAACGTCGGCGGCGGTGCCGCCGGCGACCGGATGCGTGGCGCGATGCGTGACGCTGGGCGTGGAGGTGTAGACGAGCCGGCCGATGTCGTGCGCATGGCAGGCCTCCAGCACGTGCCGGGTGCCGACCACGTTCGCACGGTGGTAGCTGTCGTAGCTGCCCCAGGC
>CAMPJU010000136.1 GCA_946886995.1 uncultured Lysobacteraceae bacterium | reverse complement strand
ACCGGCAGGCGGGTGTAGGCGATGATGCCGACCAGCAGCACCACCAGGTTGATGACCGTCGCGAAGACCGGCCGGCGGATGGAGACGTCGGAGAGGATCATTCCGGCGCGGCCTCGTCGGTGGCCTCGTCGGCGGCTTCGCCGTCATTGCCGGCCGCGGCCGGCGCCGGCTGGCCGTCGGCCTCGCCGATGGGCACGACCATCACGCCCACGCCTTCGAAGAACATCGGCTTGCCGTGGCCGGCGGTGATGACCACGTCGCCCGCCTGCAGCCCGCTGGTCACTTCCACCATGCCGGGCACGCGCGCGCCGGTCTGCACCACGACGCGGCTCGCCTTGCCGTCGACCACCGTGTAGACGAAGCGTTCCTCGCCCTGCTGCATCAGCGCCTGCTCGGGGATGAGCAGCGCGGTGTCCTGGTTGCGCGCCTGCAGCTGCAACCGCGCGAACTGGCCCGGACGGAGCCGGCCGTCGGGGTTGGCGATGCGCGCGCGCACCTGCACGCTGCGGCTGTCGACGTCGATCACCGGATCGATCGCGACCACCTCGCCACCGAAGGTCTCGCCCGGGAACGCGTCGACCTGCAGTTGCAGGCGCTGTCCCGGCCGCAGCCGCTGCAATTCGGTCTCCGGCACGCTGAAGTCGACCTCGATCGGGTCGATGCGCACCAGCGTCACCAGGTCCTGGCCGGCGCTGACGTAGTCGCCGACGCTGACCTCGCGCAGGCCGACCTGGCCCGCGAACGGCGCGCGCAGCGTCATCTTCGACAGCGCGGTGCGCGCCGAGGCGACGCGCGCGGCGTCGACCGCCTGCTGCGCGCGCAGCGTGTCGTAGTCGGAGCGGGCGATCAGTTGCTGGTCGATCAACTGCTCGGCGCGCGCCGCGGCACTGCGGCTGTTGGCCAGGTTGGCCTGGGCCTCTGCCAGCGCCGCGCGCGCCGAATCGCCGTCCAGGCTGAACAGCGGATCGCCGGCATTGACGCTGCCGCCCTCGCGGAAATGGATGCGGGTGATGCGGCCTGCGACTTCCGGGCTGACCACCACGGATTCGTCCGCGCGCAGGCTGCCGACGGTGTCCAGGCCGCCGGCCAGCGGCTGCGGCGTGACGGTGACCGCCTCGACCGGGAGCTGCATGCCGCCGGGCGGTCCGCCTGCGCCGGCCGCGCCGGCATCGGGCTCGTCCGAGCACGCGGCCAGCCCGAGTGCGAGGGCGACGGAAAACAGGAGGGAAACGGAGCGAGTGCGAGCCATGCGCAGTCCTTGGGGGGAGGCCATTCTTATACCGGCCAGTTTAGCATTCGACCCGGCCGTCACGCGTGCCGGAAGTCAGCCCCTGAACAGGGAAATGCCCCGCGTCAGGGCACCCGGAGGCAGCGGGCCATGGCGAGCGGGTCCGGGTCCGGCGCGTGGGGCAGCCGCCCCCAGCAGGGCGCGGGTAGGCGGGCGGCCAGCAGGGCCACGTTGTCGTCGATCCGGGCCATCCCCGGGTCGACCTCGCTGGCGATCCAGCCGGCCAGGCGCAGCCCGTCCGCCGCGATCGCGCGAGCGGTGGCGTAGGCATGGTTGAGGCAGCCCAGGCGCAGCCCGACCACCAGGACCACGGGGAGGTCGAGGGCGCGCGCCAGGTCCGCCTGCATCAGGTCGCCCGAGAGGGGCGCCATCCAGCCGCCGACACCCTCGACCACGACCGCATCGGCCTGGGCGGCCAGGCGCGCGTGCGCGGCAAGCAGCGGTGGCAGGGTCACCGGGATGCCTGCCTCGCGGGCGGCCAGCTCCGGCGCCAGGGGCTCCGGCAGCGCGAACGGGTTGAGGTCCGCGTACGCCGGCCGCGGGTCGCTGGCGGCCTGCAAGGCCAGTGCGTCGTCGTTGCGCCAGCCGTCCGCGCCGTGAGTGCAACCGCTTGCCACCGGCTTCATGCCCACCGCCCGCAGCCCGTGGCCGCGCAACGCGTGCAGCAGCGCGGTGCTGGCCAGGGTCTTGCCGGCACCGGTGTCGGTGCCGGTGACGTAGACCGAGCGCGTCGCGATGCGGGGAGTCACGTCGCCCGCGCTTCCGCCAGTGCGGTGATCCTGCGGCCGACCAGGATCCCGTACGCCGGCATCAGGATCCCGAGCAGGCCGTACGCCAGGCCCGGCAATGCGTACTGCAGCGAGGTCGCGTCCCCGGACAGGGACAGCGCGATGCAGATCGACAGCACCGCCGTGGCCAGCAGGATCAGGTGCGAGCCGACTTCGGCACGGGCCACCGCGCGTTCCGCGGCGTCGAGGCCGAGCACGTCCGCCCGGCGCAACGCATGGAGGTTGAGCCACGCCATGATCCCGGAGAGCACCGCGAAACCGATGCCGTAGACGACGAAGATCAGCTGGTACTCACCCAGGCTGTCGACCACGAACTCGCTCGGCGCCCAGCGCCCGGTGAAATAGTGCATCGCGGCCGACATCACCATGCGCAACGGATACACGTAGAACAGCGTCGCGGCCACGAACGCCAGGCTCAGCGTCACCACCGCGCCATCCTCGAGCCCGAAGCGACGGCTGAAACGATGGTGCGAATGCCAGAACATCGCCAGGATCGTGAAGCCGGCCAGGAAGGCGGGCAGGCGCCGCAACGCCTCGTACAGTTCGGCCGCCGTGTCTGGCATGGAGTCGAACGAGACCACGAGCAGGGTGACGGCGAACGCGAACGCCGCATCGACGAAGGTCTCCAGCCGCGTGACCGCCTCGCCACGCAAGCGGAACCCCTGTTGCACCGGCAGACCCGAAACGTCCATCGCACGCTCCCCGGCCGGCCCCCGCCGGCGCATCCGCGCATGGTAATCCCCACCGGGCCGCGCGGATCCCGCTGATAGACTGGCCGCATGTTCACCGCCTCCACGCTCACCGGCAGCAAGCCGGACCAGTACGCACAACTGCTCGACCAGGCCCGCGCACTGATGCATGGCGAGGCCGACCGCGTCGCCAACGCGGCCAACCTGTCCGCCCTGCTCTTCAATGCGCTGCCCGAGCTCAACTGGGCCGGCTTCTATTTCTTCGACGGGCGCGAACTGGTGGTCGGGCCGTTCCAGGGCCTGCCGGCCTGCGTGCGCATCCAGCTCGACAAGGGCGTGTGCGGGGCCGCGGCACGCACGGGACAGACGCAGCGCGTCGATGACGTCGAGGCATTCCCCGGCCACATCGCCTGCGATTCCGCCTCGCGTTCGGAACTGGTGGTGCCGCTGCACCGTGGCGATGCGCTGGTCGGCGTGCTCGACCTGGACAGTCCGCGCACGGGCCGGTTCGACGCCGACGACCAGGCCGGCATCGAGGCGATCGCCGCGGCGTTCGTGGCCACGCTGTGACCGTCGGCGGATGAATCCCGACGCGAAACTGCGCAACATCGGCCCGAAGTCGGCCGCGTGGTTGCGCCAGGTGGGCCTGCATACGCCCGAAGCACTGGCCGAGGAAGGCACCGTCGGCGCCTTCATGCGGATCAAGCGCGCCGGCTTCCGGCCGAGCCTCAACCTGCTGTATTCGCTCGAGGGCGCGATCCTCGACTGCCACTGGCGCGACATCCCGGACGACCGCCGCCAGCAACTGGTCGCCGAAGCCGAAGCGGCCATCGCCGAACTCCCGGCGCCGCGCCACAAGCCGCCGGCGGGTCCGGTGCGCACCACCCACGGCGGCCGCGGCGACGACTGACCCCGCCGCCATGGCGGCGACGCTATCGCCTACACTGTCCCCGCTTCGCGGTGACCCGAGGACGTCCGTCCGGAGGTTGAAACGGGAAGCCGGTGACGCGTCCAGCCAACCCGCTGGCGCCATTCCGGCGCTGCCCCCGCAACGGTAAGCGAGTCGAAGGCCTTCGCATCCGCCACTGTGCAATCGCACGGGAAGGCGCGGGGGCCGGGATGCACTGCCACGCAGTCGTCCGCTCGCGAGCCCGGAGACCGGCCACGGAGCAGTCTTGTCGTGATGCGGAGGGCATCCCGGCGGCGGCGCCGTCGCCGGTGCCCTCGCCATCCGCCCTTCGTCCGCGACGCCTTCCACTGCAACGCGCACGGGTGCGTGCGCGACGGAGCCATCGCGAATGAACGTTTCCCCGCTTTCCCTGGCCACGCTGGCCGCCCTTGCCCTGTCCACGCCTGTCGCCGGACAGGAGCGCCATGCCACCGACCTCGACGAGGTCCTGGTCACCGCCACCCGCACCGCCACCACCGTCGACGCGACGCTGGCGCCGATCGAGGTGATCGACCGCGACGAGATCGCGCGCAGCCAGGCCCGTTCGCTGCAGGAACTGCTGCGTGGCCGCGCCGGCATCTCGTTCGCGACCCAGGGCGGTGCCGGCAAGCTGTCCACGCTGTTCATGCGCGGCGCGGAGTCGGACCACGTGGTGGTGCTGGTCGACGGCGTGCGCGTCGGCTCGCCGACGTCCGGCCTGGTGTCGTTCCAGGACCTGCCCGTGGACCTCATCGAGCGAGTCGAGATCGTGCGCGGCCCGCGGTCCGCGCTGTACGGCAGCGAGGCGATCGGCGGCGTCATCCAGGTGTTCACCCGGCGCCATCGCGGCGCGATGTCGATGCATGCGTCCGCCGGGGTCGGCAGCCACGGGCAGGCCAGCGGCACCGCAGGCATCGGT
>CAMPJU010000135.1 GCA_946886995.1 uncultured Lysobacteraceae bacterium | reverse complement strand
CGCGACGGCGCGAACGCCGGGATCAGGTTGGCCAGCACCTGCGACAGGTCGCGGGTCATCGCCAGCTGCTCGCGCAACTGCTCCTGGTCGATGATCGTGATCGTGTTCGGGAGCGCCGCGTCGGAATCGGGGATGCGGCTGGTGCTGGCCGACACCACGACGCGGTCCAGGTCGGTCGCGACGGTCTCGTCGACGGGGCCCTGGGCATGGGCGGCGGCGGGAAGGGTGCAGGCAAGGGCCGAGGCGATGGCCGCGGCAAGGACTGGGCGGGACATGGACATCCGGGGACGTGGGGAACGCGGCGATTGTAATGCGAATAATTCGCATTTACAAAACTTCGCCAGGTCTTCCGGAGGAACTCAGTCCCCGAAACGCGCCACCAGTTCACTGCGCCGCGGCATCGCGGTCGCGGCGCCGGCGCGCTCGCAGGCCAGTGCCGCATACCGGCTGGCGAAGCGCAGGTGCCGGTGGAACGGCGCCCGCAGGTCGAGCGCGAGGGACGCGGCCAGTGCGCCATCGAACGCATCGCCGGCCCCCGTGGAGTCCCGCGCCGTCACGGCTTCCGCGCCGAGCCGCTGGAACGCGATCGGACCGCCGCCGCCGGCATGGTCCGGCGCGTCGTCCGGGTGGGACGCGAAGCAGCCGGCGGCGCCCAGGCTCACGACGACGCGGCCGGCGGGCAGCAGTCGCCTGCACAGGGCGTGCAGCGCTGCGTCGTCGAACGCCGCGACATCCCGCGCATCGACCGATTGCCCCAGGTGGCGCTGCACCAGCGCGGCGAACTCGGTTTCGTTCGGCGTGAGGATGTCGCT
Source organism: uncultured Lysobacteraceae bacterium (assembly GCA_946886995.1). The sequence goes on along the minus strand of CAMPJU010000135.1, from coordinate 3,807 downwards.
GAGCGCCAGCAGGTCGGGCGTCGTCGCCGAATCCGACGGCGCCGGGTCGAGGATGGTCGGCACGCCCGCGTCGCGCGCGAGCAGGAACGCTGCACGCACCGCGGCGGCCGTATCCTCCCCAGTGCACAGCACCGCGCCGGCCCCTGCGATCGCCTGGGCGTGCGTGGCGACGAAATCGGCGGACAAGTCCGCGTTGGCACCTGGCGCGACGACGATGCTGTTGGCGCCGTCGCCGCCGACGAAGATGCCCGCGGTCCCGGTCGGCAGTCCGCTTTTCGCGGCGCGCAACTCGATGCCTTCGGCGTCGGCCAGGGCGCGTGCAGCCGCACCGGCCGCATCATCCCCGAGCGCGCACAGGAACGTCGTCCGCGCGCCGGCCCGGGCGGCCGCGACCGCCTGGTTGAAGCCTTTCCCGCCCGGTCCGCTGGCATGCGTACCGGCCAGCGTCTCGCCCGGTCGCGGCAATGCGCCGACGGACCAGGCGTGGTCGAGGTTGAACGATCCGACGACGACGACCCGGGTCACTCGCGTCCCGCTGTGCTGGAGGAGTGCCGCAGCATAGCGCGCGTTCAGCCGTCCTTGCCGCGGCGCTGACGCGCCCGGCCGTAACGTCGACGCGAACTCCCGAACACAGGGCAACGACCATGGCCAGCAAGCCCAACCAGCCGTCCGACAAGCAGCGCGAGCTGCAGCACGACCGCCCCTCCGCGACCAACCGCGCCTGGGGCGAGTCGCACGACCCCGGTGACCAGTCGTTCGGCAAGCCCGGGCAGGGCGGCTATGGCGATTTCCGGATCCGGGACATCGACGACGCGCCGATCAGCGATGCGTCCGATCCCGCCCGCGCGGCCACGCGCACCGACAACCGCTTGCGCGAAGCGGTGGCCGATCGGCTCGAGCGACACGCGAAGCTCGACGCCAACCAGGTGCTGGTCTCCGCCGAGGATGGCGTGGTCACGCTCACCGGCGAGGTCCACGAAGGATGGATGAAGGCCTGCGCGGAGGACATCGCGCGGACGGTCACCGGGGTGCGCGAGGTCCGCAATGCGGTCAGCTGCGACGACGGCAGCGCGTCGTTCGGTCCGCCCGGCCAGGCCGTGCGCAGCGGGCACGACCAGCGCGGCAGCGCCTTCTCCAGCTCGTCGAAAGTGGTCGATGCCGCACGGGGCACCGAGGCCGACTGGCCCAGCGACGTGGCCCTGCCCGCGAATACGCGACCGGGACGCAACGACCGCTAGTCCCTCGGCAAGCGCCCGCCGCTAGGCGTTACGGCGAGAACCAGGTCAGCACGCCCGCGATGGTCGCGGTCATGAAGGTCGCGATCGAGCCGCCGAGCACCGCGCGCAGGCCGAACCGCGCCAGGTCGGAGCGGCGGTCCGGCGCCAGGCCGCCGATCCCGCCGATCTGGATCGCGATCGACGAGAAGTTGGCGAAGCCGCACAGCGCATAGGTCGCGATCAGGGTCGCCTCGGGCGACAGCACGATGTCGGTGTCGCCGCGCAGGATCTCGGACAGGTGCGCGTAGGCGACGAACTCGTTGAGCACGATCTTTTCGCCGATCAGGCCGCCGACGGCGGTGGCATCCGCCCAGGGCGTGCCGATCACCCAGGCGATCGGCGCGAGCACGTAGCCCAGGATCGTCGCCAGGTCGGTCGGCTTGCCGAGCGCGGCGGCCAGCCCGGTCATTTCGCCGATCCACGTCAGCGGCCAGTTGATCAGCGCGATCAGCGCGATGAACGCGAGCAGCATCGCGCCGACGTTCAACGCCAGGCGCAGGCCGTCGCTGGCACCCACCGCCGCGGCGTCGATCACGTTGACGGTCGACTTCTCCACTTCCATGTTCACCGTGCCGCGGGTCAGCGGCTCGGCGGTCTCCGGGACCAGGATCTTGGCGATCACCAGGGTCGCGGGCGCCGCCATGATCGAGGCCGCCAGCAGGTGCTTGGCATAGAAGACCTGCTGCGCCTCGTCGCTGCCGCCGAGCATGGTCACGTACGCGGCGAGCACGCCGCCGGCGATGTGGGCCATGCCGCCGATCATGATCGTCAGCAGTTCGGACTGGGTCATGCGCGAGATGTAGGGCTTGATGGTCAGCGGCGCCTCGGTCTGGCCGATGAACACCGACGCGCACACGCTGGTGGTCTCCGCGCCCGACACGCGCATCACCCGGGTGATCGCCCACGCCATGCCGCGCACGATCCACTGCATGACGCCGAGGTGGTACAGCACGCCCATCAGGGACGCGAAGAAGATGATGGTGGGCAGCACCTGGAACGCGAAGATGAAGCCGAGGCTGTCGACGTCCATCAGGCCGCCGAACACGAAGTTGCTGCCCTCGTTGACGAACCCGAGCACGCGCACGAAGCCGTGGCCGATCGCCTCGAACACGTCCTTGCCGCCGGGCACCAGCAGCACCAGCGCCGCGAACGCGATCTGCAGGCCCACGCCGGTGGCCACCAGCCGCCAGTCGACCGCCCGCTTGTTGCTGGAGAAGAGGAACGCGATGCCGATGAGCACCGCCAACCCGAACAGCCCGAAGGCGACCCGCGAAAGACCTTCCATCAACCAGTTTTCCCCTGCGGGCCCCGCCGCCGACGGCGCAGGTTAGCGTCAATGGTCCCGCGCCACCACCCGGTTGCGGCCGGACGCCTTGGCCTGCTGCAGGCGCTGGTCCGCGCGGCGCAGCAGGCCCGACAGGTTGCCTCCGTCGCGCGGGCAACTGGCCAGCCCGGAACTGAACGTGAGCGGCAGCCGTTCGCCACCGCGTTCGGCGATGAAGCCGCGCCCGGCGAGCGTCCGCCGCAGCGCTTCCACGTGTTCCCACGCCGTCCCCATCGGCTTGCGCAGCAGCAGGACGAATTCCTCCCCGCCCAGCCGGACCAGGTGTTCGCCCGGTCCCAGCTGTGCGGCAAACAGCGCGGCCACTTCGCGCAGGGCGCGATCACCGCCCGGTTGCCCCGCTTCCTCGTTGACGCGGCGGAATCCGTCCAGGTCCACCAGCGCCAGGGTGGCGCTGTCGCCCCGCGCGACACCATCCAGCCAGCGGGGGGCCTGGTGCACCAGCCAGTTGCGGTTGGGCAGGCCGGTGAGCCCGTCGGTCGCCGACAGCTCGACCAGTCGTCGCATCTGCAGGACAAGCGTGGCGGTCGCGATCGTGAACACCGCGAGCACGGCCAGCCGCAGGGCCTGTCCGCCGGTCTGCACCGCGCCGTGGTCGGCCGACAGCAGTTCCTCCGGCGACCCGGCCAGCGACAGCGCGGCCATGGAGAGCAAGCCGTACTGGGCGATGGCAAGGACCCCGGTGGCGAGCGTCACCCGGCCATCGTTGCGCAGGGCGGTGAGCACGATGGCGAGCAGGTAGCCGCAGAACGCGACCACGTTGTTGAGCGCCGCGGGCCAGTCCCCCAGGCCGAGCGCGACCAGCACCAGGGTGGTCGCGGTCACGTCCCAGCTGCTGCTCGCGAAGGGCAGCCAGGGGTGGCGGCGCGAACGGCGCGAGAATGCAAGCAGTGCCTGCGCGGCCGTGTTCAGCAGCAGCGCTGCCGCGAACAGCAGCAACACGCGGCGCAGGGGCGCGCCCGAGAGCGCGCTTGCCAGCGGCATCGACAGCAACAGCGCGGCAAGCAGGGCGCGCAAGCCGGCCACCTGGCGTTCGCCACCGGCACCCAGTGCGAGCATTGCCTCGTCCGGGCGCGACACCAGCATCCCTGCCAGGTCGCGCAGCGGCTGCGCGCTTCCGATTGAACCTGCCTGCATCGCCCTCTCCCCGGGGCGCGCCGCGGGATATGCTCGCCCCGGGGAGAGGGC
>CAMPJU010000134.1 GCA_946886995.1 uncultured Lysobacteraceae bacterium | reverse complement strand
CGATCAAGCCGTGGGCCGAGGCCACCACCCACGTGATGTCGCACGCCCTGCACTACGGCTCCTCGGTGTTCGAGGGCATCCGCAGCTACGACACACCCGATGGCCCGGCGATCTTCCGGCTCACCGACCACAACCGGCGCCTCCTCGCCTCCGCGCGCATCTACGACATGGCGCTGCCGTACGCGCTCGACGAGCTCAACGCCGCGTGCCGCGAAGTCCTGCGCCGCAACGAGCTGGGCAAGGCCTACCTGCGGCCGGTGGCCTATCGCGGCCTGGGCGGCTTCGGGCTCTCTGCCGAGACCCCGGTCGACGTCGCGGTGGCCGCCTGGCCGATGGGCGCGTACCTCGGCGCGGGCGTGCTGGAGGCGGGCATCGATGCCTGCGTGTCCAGCTGGCAGCGCTTCGCGCCCAACACCATCCCGGCCGGCGCCAAGGCCGGCGGCAACTACCTGTCCGGGCAGCTGGTCGCGCGCGAGGCGCGGCGCCTGGGCTTCGGCGAGGGCATCGCCCTGGCGTCGACCGGACTGCTGTCCGAAGGCGCCGGCGAGAACCTGTTCCTGGTGTTCGACGGCGTGCTGCACACGCCGCCGGTCAGCGCCGCGCTGCTCAACGGCATCACCCGGCACACGTTGATGACGCTGGCCCGGGACGCCGGCATCGAGGTCGTCGAACGCGACCTGCCGCGCGAATACCTGTACCTGTGCGACGAACTCTTCATGTGCGGCACCGCCGCCGAGATCACGCCCATCCGCTCGGTCGACGGGCGCGCGGTGGGGGCCGGCAAGCCCGGGCCGGTCACGCGGCGCATGCAGGAATTGTTCTTCGGCCTGTTCGACGGCTCGACGCCGGACCGCCACGGCTGGCTCGAACCGCTGGACGCGTGACCGCTCGGCGCGGTCAGCCCGCCGCGCTGAAGGTCAATTTGGCCTCGACGCCGTGCCCGGCGCGGGGTGCCACCCGGACCTGCCAGCCATAGAGGTCGCACAGCCGTCGCACGATCGACAGGCCGATGCCGCCTCCCTGCGAATGCTCGGCGTGGCTGCCGCGATAGCCGCGCTCGAACAGCCGCGCGGCGTCCTCGTCGCTCAGGCCCGGTCCGGTGTCGACGACCTCGACGGCATTCGGCAACAGCCGCACCACGACCTCGCCCTGCACCGTGTACTTGACCGCGTTCGCGATCAGGTTGCCCAGCGCGACCGCGACCGCCGCCTCCGGCGCATCGACCACCAGGCCTTCCTCGCCCTCCAGCCGCAGGTCGATCGGCTTCCCGCCCAGCTGGGTGCGATGCAGGTTCAGCAGCTGGTGCGCGACCTTGCCGACATCCGCGATGCCATGCCCGCGCTCGTTGCGGGACAGCAGCAGCAACGCATTGATCAGGTCGGTGCACTGCTGTTCCGCACGCTTGATGCGCTGCAGCCGGTTGCGCGTCTTCTCGTCGACGTCGGGGCGCGCCATCATCAGTTCCGCCGCGCCCTTGATCACCGACAGCGGGGTGCGCAATTCGTGGCTGACGTCGGCGTTGAATTCGCGGTCGCGCTGCACGACCTCGGTCAGGCGCTCGGCGTAGTCGTCCAGCGCGGCGGCGAGCTGGCCGACCTCGTCATCGGGGAAATGGGTGGCGAGCGATTCGGGCTCAGAGCTTCGGCCGGACAGGCGCAGGCGTCGGGCCAGCTCGGAGACCGGGCTCATGACGCGTGATGCCGCCCACCAACCAATCAACAGGGAGAACAAGGAGAAACCCACGACCGATACCAGCATCCAGCGCTCGAGCTCCGCCGCTGTTTCAGCCGCATCGGTCACGTCGTAGCGAACCAGGCTGGTGAATGGCTCACCATCGGGGCTGACGCCCCGTCCGATCGCGACCTTATAGACACGCATGCTGCCGTTGGGCGCCTCCTGCTGCACCTCATGCAAGCCCGGCGGCAAGTCCCGGTAGTGCGGATCAGTCCTGAATGCGTTTTTCAGACTCCAGGTCTTCGCGTCGTACAAGAGGAAGAACGGCGCGACATCGGGATTGGTTTCCACCTGCGCCACCAGGTTCTGGACCTCCCGCTCCAGCGTCTCCTCGATGAGCTGTTGTTCCAGGTTGTTGCGCACGTACAGGGTCACGATCGCAAACAATGCGGTCAGCCCGAACCCCAGCAGCACGAACGCCAGGACGATGCGCGTCCGCAGCCGCCGCCGGTAAGGCCGGCGCCGGATCCCCGTCCCGTGGCCCCCTTCGGCCCCCTGCGTGCGCTCCTCAGCTGGAGGCATCGGGCGCGGCGATGCGGTAGCCGATGCCGTGGCGCGTCTGGATGAGCGGCGTGCCGAACGGCTTGTCGACCACGGCGCGCAGGCCGTGGATGTGCACGCGCAGCGAGTCGGAGTCCGGCAGTTCCTCGCCCCACACCCGCGTTTCAAGCTCCTGCCGCGTGACCACCGCGGGCGAGGCTTCCATCAGCGCCTGCAGGATCTTCAGGGCGGTCGGGTTGAGTTGCAGGAGCCTGCCTTCGCGCCGCACCTCCAGCGTGTCGAGGTTGTATTCGAGGTCGCCCACGTTCAGCACGCGCGTCTGCACGCCGCGGCCGCGTCGCGCGAGTGCATTGAGCCGCACTTCCACCTCTTCCAGCGCGAACGGCTTGATCAGGTAGTCGTCGGCGCCGGAGTCGAACCCGGCCAGCTTGTTGTCCAGGGTGTCGCGGGCGGTGAGCATCAGCACCGGGGTCTGCTTGCGCGCCTCGTTGCGCAGCTTGCGGCAGACCTCCAGTCCGTCCATGCCGGGCAGGCTGAGGTCGAGCACGACCGCATCGAAGTCGTGCACCACCGCCAGGTGTAGTCCGGTGATGCCGTCGGCCGCGAAGTCGACGGTGTGGCCGCGGTCCTCGAGGTAGTCGCCGAGGTTGGCGGCGATGTCCTGGTTGTCTTCGATCACGAGGATGCGCATGGCGGGTCCTGTCTGGGGGCGTGCCCGAGTTTGCCAGAGCACAAAGGAAGGCCCAGTCGCGGCGGCTGCCGCGCTGGGCCCAAAGTGTTACCCCGATTACCGTAATCTGCTTCGTCCAGCGGGAGATCCCTGTGCGGTATCCGGTCCGGAAAGCTGCAGTACTGCGGTCCGGTCAACGCTACGCCGGGGCCGATTAAAGGCTCGTTAAACACCGGCGCGGCGCGTCGTGAGACGCCCGAGGTCGCGCGCAAGTGATTGATTCCGCTAATGACTGGCCAGCGAAGGCGCCCAGCCCGGCCGGTCGCGGGCGAGCCGCAGCCGGGTCGGCCGGATCCTGGCCATCCGGCGCTGCTGGCGGCCGGCGACGTACTCCACGATCCGTGCCGCCACGTCCACGCCCGAGGCGCCCTCGATGCCCTCCAGGCCCGGCGATGCGTTGACCTCCAGGATCAGCGGTCCGCGCTTCGACCGGATCAGGTCGACGCCGCAGACGCCCAGGCCCAGCAGGCGCGCCGCGCGGATCGCGGTCTCCTGTTCGGCCGCCGTCGCGGTGACCGCCCGGGCCTTGCCGCCCCGGTGCAGGTTCGACCGGAAATCCCCCTTGGGCGCCTGCCGGCGCATCGCCGCGACCACCTTGCCGCCGACCACGAAGCAGCGCAGGTCCGCGCCCTTCGCCTCGCCGATGAACTCCTGCACGACGAAGTTGGCATACAGCCCCCGCAGCGCCTCGATCACGCTGCGCGAGGCGGACGGCTTCTCGGTCAGCATCACGCCGGCGCCCTGGGTGCCCTCGGTGAGCTTGATGACGTGCGGCGGCGGGCCCAGCAGCGACAGCAGGTCGTGGGTGTCGTCGGGGTTGTCGCCGAACACCGTGACCGGCAGGCCCAGCCCCTGCGCGGCCAGCAGCTGGTGGCACCGCAGCTTGTCCCGCGCGCGCAGGATCGCGTCCGACGGGTTGGGCGAGTAACTGCCCATCAGCTCGAACTGCCGCAACACCGCGGTGCCGTAGCGCGTGACCGAGGCGCCGATGCGCGGGATCACCGCGTGGTAGCCGGCCAGCGCCTTGCCGCGGTAGTGCATCGCGAAGCCGTCCTCGGCGATGCGCATGTAGCAGCGCAGCGGGTCGAGCACGCGCACGCTGTGCCCCTGTTCACGCGCGGCTTCCACCAGGCGCCGGGTCGAATACAGCTTGCCGTTGCGCGACAGGATCGCGAGTTTCATGCCTGCTCCCCGCCCGGCGCGTCGCCGGTGGCCAGGAACGAGCGTGCCGGGTCGACCGTGAACGCGAAAGCAGTGATCGCGGTGCGCCCCACCAGCATCGGGAAGCGCATGCCGCGCCGGTCCGCCAGGTTGACCTCGACCTCGCGCTCGATGCCCGCCAGCGCGAGCCGCGTGCGCAGGAACGCCCGCCGGGTCCGGTGCCCGCCGGAATCGGTGACCTCGCGTTCCTCGAGCAGCGGCGCGGCGGCTTCGGTGGGTGCGCTACCCGCCTCGCCCGTGGTGACGCGGAAGCCGACCCAGGGCGCGCCGGCCTCGGTGAACCGCCACTGTTCGTCGACGTGCAGGGCGCAGGAACGTGCGCCGGTGTCGACCTTCGCCCGCAGTGCCGGGAGCCCGAGCGCGGGAAGTGCCACCCACTCGCGCCAGCCGATCAGGATCATGGCGCTCGTGTCCCGCTGTGGGAGGTGGGAGATGGAGCGGGTGATGGGAATCGAACCCACGTTAGCAGCTTGGGAAGCTGCAGTTCT
>CAMPJU010000133.1 GCA_946886995.1 uncultured Lysobacteraceae bacterium | reverse complement strand
CGGCGTTTCCGCGACCGATCTCGACGACGACCTGGCGGTGTTCGAGTTCGGCGCAATGGCCGACCGCGACGGCGACCTGCAGTTCTTCGAAGACGGCGTGACGCCGATCGCCGAAAGCGACTTCTTCGCGTCGCTGAACGCGGTTCCGAACGCTGGCTTCGAGGTTGACGACGTGACCGGCGTCGACGTGGGCATGATCTCCCGCAACGGCACGCAGCTGCAGGCTCCGCTGACCAACGTTCCGGGTGGCTGGATCAGCCGCATCGCGCTGACCAACACCGGCAACCTGGACCGTCCGTACACCATGACCATCACCGGCGAGACCGGCAACGTCATGGACATCGACACGAGCCTGCTGTCCGGCGAAGTGCCGGCCAACGGCACCATCGTGATCGACATGACCCAGGTCATCCAGTCGTTCAGCGGCAAGGCGCGCGCCACGGTCAACGTGACGGTCGCTGGCCCGAACAACCAGATCCAGGGCCTGCACCAGATCGTCAGCAGCGACGGCGGCATCTCGAACGAGACCATGGTCCGTCCGGGTACCAACTAAGCTGGTTTGATCTAGCTCCAAGTTGTTCGCAGTACCGGGAGGCCCGCTTCGGCGGGCCTCCTTTTTTATGCGACCGTCAGGGGAGCAGCGCCGCGTGGTAGCGGGGCGAGAGCCACCCCAGGTACTGGGGACGTCCTGATTCCCGGGAATACACGCGCCCGCGGATACGTTCGTACTCGGCTGCCATCGCGGACCACGGATGGGCGTCCTTCGGCGCATTCGACGCGAAGCCACCGTGGAACTGGTGGAACGTCGCTTCGCCGAGCAGCATGGTCGGCACGACATCGGCGAGTGCATGCACGCGGTTGAAGAAGTCCAGGTTCGCCAGCCCGCCGCCGGGACTGTCGAACTGCTCGTCCATGCCGCCCATCGCAAGGAAGTCGTCGCGGCGCATGGCGAAGCAATTGCTTTCCGACAGCTGGCCGAAGAAGCCCTCCCGCGAGGATGCGGCGAGGCTGGAAGCCTCGAACAACCGATAGCCGTCCTCCTGCCATCCGATGCGCGACAACAGGCGGTCCTCCTCCCGCTGGTCGTAGCCCTCCAGCATCGATTCGGCCTGGACCTTGGGGCCCAGGTGCATGCCCAGGGTGTAGACGAACGGTCGAGGAGCGGCCTGCAGGGCGTCCATCGCGAGTCGCAACAGCCCCGGGGAGAGCATCCGGGCGCCGTCGATGCAGATCATGAGGAACTCGCCGCTCGCCACAGCGGCGGCGCGATTGATCGCGGCGCACGGCGACGGCGTGCCGGGAGGCTCGCGGCGAAGGTGCAGTCGCGTCCCGCGCATGGGTGCCGGCGCGAGGGGCGTTGCGGAGCCGTTGTCGACCGCGATGACGTCGTAGGAAGCGGGATCGATGTCGCGCTGGTAGGGGACAGCCAGCGTCTCCAATGTGCGGACGGACTCCCGCTGCATGTCGTGGAAGACGACGATGACGCTCAAGCGGTGCGACGGAGTCATGCACGCCACCGCAGGGACGCCCGGGTAAGCGCATCGTGGAGCGCCAGGTGGGCCGGTGTCACGCCTTCCACTTCGGTGTCGGGCGGTGCGTGGTTCCGCAACTCGTCCTCGAAGAACGGGTCGGGGACGTCAGGCACCGGATCCCAGCCCAGATGCGCGACGATCGCGTCGACCGTACGCCGGTAGGCGCCTGGATCGACGTCGAAGCAGGCCAGCGGAAAGGGCGCGGCGAGGTGCAGGTCGAGGAGCCGCCGGTTGTAGGCCGACCAGAGCGACAGGCCTGCCGCGACCGGCATGCCGGGATCGCGCGCGCGCAACGACCGCACCACGCTCGCAGGGTGTCGGAACGTGCCCACGAACCGGGCGCCACCGGGGAGCCCCTGCATCCAGAACGGGAGCGTCAGGAGCGTGCGGGGGTCCTTGAATCCCCATGGTCCACCGTCCGCACCGGCCTGGAGCGTCGCCAGGATCGCGTCCCGTTCCGATGCGTGGGCGTCGTCCCATCGCAGCGTTTCCGGGGGTCGGTCCCAACGGCCGCCGCTGGCCTGCAGCACCGCGTCGTTGAGGTCCATCACCCTCTGGTTCTCGCGGTTCCCCTTGCGATTGTGCGGGCGCGATTCGTAGACGGTCCCCAGGTGCAGGCCGCGTTGCTGCAGGCTGCCGGTCAGGCAGCTCGTTCCGCTGCGATGCATGCCCAGGACGAATGTCGGAAGTTGCGCCATGCGATGCGTGCCCGTGACGAAGCCGGAAGGATAGCGGCTGGACCCCCTTGCCGCTCGGATATGCTGGTCGCGAGCCCGCGCGTGCAATGCCATGCAATCCACTCTTCCCGCGACCGAAGTGCCAGCCGTAGCACCCGCGCCCGTCGCGATCGGAGGCATGGGCGGCAGCGGCACGCGCGTCGTTTCGGCGGCCGCCATCGCCCTGGGCGTGGACATGGGGAGCGATCTCAATCGCGCACTGGACAACCTCGGGTTCACCCTCCTGTTCAAGGACCAGCTTGCCTGGACCCTGCCCGCGGACGCCTTCGCCTGGCGCACCAGGATCTTCGCGGACGCAATGGCCGGGAATGCGCCGCTGTCGGGCGAGGACCTCGCGCTGCTGGCCACGCTCGCCGCCACCGGTCGCGGTGGCGAGGACTGGGTCCAGCACCAGCCGGCATGGCTGGCCGAGCGGGCCGACCGACTGGCGGCGATGGCGGCCCGCCCCGCGCAGCCCGGTCGCCGCTGGGGCTGGAAGGAGCCGAACACCCAGGTGCTCCTGCACCGGCTGGAGCCACTGATTCCCGGACTGCGCTATGTCCACGTATCGAGGGATCCGCTGGACATGGCTTTCAGCCGGAACACCAACCAGATGATGTTCTGGGGCCCGCAGGTGTTGCGCCGCCGGGTGCAGCCCACGCCGCGCGACATGCTTGCCTTCTGGTGCGAACTGGATCGCCGTGCGCGACGGATGGCCGAAGCGATGGGCCGGCGCTACCTGCGGCTGGAGCACGCCGAGCTCTGCGCGAGCCCGGTGGAGCAGATGGCGCGGCTGGCCGGTTTCCTCGATGCAGACACCGCCTCCGCGCCGGAGCTGGCGTTGCTCGTCCGGTCGCCGCCCACGGTCGGGCGCCATCGGGGCCGGTCGCGAGACGAGTTCGCCCAGGAGGATCTCGATTACCTCGCGTCCATCGGCGAGGCATCGCACTGATGGCCGCCGCCGGGGCGCTGGCGATGGTTCTCGGGCGGCCCGCGACGCGGCAGCGGCATTTCGATGCGCTCGACGGCCTGCGGGGCCTGGCCGTCCTCGTCGTGATCGCGTCGCACATGTCGCTGCTGGGATTCCTTCCCGGCGTGCAGGCCGGCGGGATGGGCAAGAGCGGCGTCTATCTGTTCTTCGTGCTGAGTGCGTTCCTGCTGACGCGCGTCCTGCTCGATCGACCGCCGGCGGCGTTCACGGACGGATGGCTGTGGGGCGGGTATGCGTTGCGGCGCGTGCTGCGCATCTGGCCGCTGTACCTGGTGGTCCTCCTTGCATCCTGGGGAGTGACGCGTGCGGGTGTCGCTGGCTGGCCGTATCCGCTCGATACCGCGGCGCTGTTGCGGCACCTGGCACTGCAGGAGGGCCAGAGCGTGTTGTGGAGCATCCCGGTGGAGTTCAAGTTCTACCTGCTGTTGCCGGTGATCGCCTTCGTGCTGGCGTGGATGGCTCACCGGCGCGTGCCCCTGGGCTGGCAGGCAGCCGCGTTTCTCGTCGCCATCGGTTGCTGCACGGTCGCGTGGCCCCCTGGAGAGACCGCGCGGAACGACGTGCGCCTTGGACCCTATCTGGTGGTGTTCCTGTGCGGGGCGTTCGCCGCAGCGATCGACAGGTCCATCGCCGTCGACCCGGCGCGTCGCCGGCGTCCCCGGGCATGGGGCGCGGCGGGCGTCCTGGCGCTGGTGGTCGCCGGCGCCGCGTCGCCGGCGTCGTGGTCGCTGATCACGGGCTCGCCGCTGGACCTGCGCGTGAGCCACCACTGGTTCCTCCTGTTCGGCGTGGCGTGGTCCACGTTGCTGCTGTCCGCGCTGCACGGGCCGCGCTGGTGGACGGGCATCTTCGGATCGGCGGGCTTGCGGCTGGTCGGGGTGGTGAGCTTCAGCGCCTATCTCTGGCACCTGCCGGTCCTGCTGGGATTGCGCGCGGCTGGTGTCGGTGCGTGGCCGGCGGCGCCGGCATGGATGTTCTCGGGGGTGCTGCTTGCCTCCCTTGCCTCGTTTCTCCTGGTCGAACGGCCGTGGCGGGACGTGCGGCTGCGTCGCGGGCCGCGAAGGGCGGATGGTAAAATCGACGGCTCAACCCAGGGCGGGAGCCCCTCGTGACCGAGTTCGACCCCACGGCTCGCCGACACGCGATCGGCACGCTGGCGATCCACGCAGGCCAGGCGCCCGATCCGTCGACTGGCGCGGTCATGACACCGATCTACGCAACGTCGACCTACCAGCAGTCCAGCCCCGGCGTCCACCAGGGTTTCGAGTATTCGCGAAGCCACAATCCGACGCGGTTCGCCTATGAGCGTTGCGTCGCAGCGCTGGAAGGCGGCACGCGGGGGTTCGCGTTCGCGTCCGGCCTGGCCGCGACGTCGACGGCGCTGGAACTGCTCGATACCGGCAGCCACGTCATCGCGAAGAACCCGCGCGCGTCGATGATCGGCGAGATGT
>CAMPJU010000132.1 GCA_946886995.1 uncultured Lysobacteraceae bacterium | reverse complement strand
GCCTGGCGCAGGCGATCGGCAAGGGCGGCCAGAACGTGCGCCTGGCCAGCCGCCTCTCCGGGTGGCAGCTCAACGTGATGACCGCCGACCAGGTGCAGGCCAAGAGCCAGGCCGAGCAGGACGCTGCCCGCCAGGTGTTCATGGACAAGCTCGAGGTCGACGAGGAGATCGCCGGCATCCTGGTGACGGAGGGCTTCTCGACCGTCGAGGAGATCGCGTACGTCCCGGTCGGCGAGCTGCTCGCGGTCGAGGGCTTCGACGAGGACATCGTGGAGGAACTCCGGGCCCGCGCGCGCGATGCGCTGCTCACCGCCGAGCTGGCGGCCGAGGAGAACCTGGAGGAGCACCAGCCCGCCGAGGACCTGCTGTCGCTGGAGGGCATGGACGAGGCCACCGCCTACGTGCTCGCGTCGCGCGGCGTGCGGACCCGGGAAGACCTGGCCGAGCTCGCCGTGGACGAGATCACCGACATCGAGGACATGGATGCCGAGCGCGCCGCGGCACTGATCATGGAAGCGCGCCGCCACTGGTTCGAATGAACCGGCCGGCGCGGGGTAGAATCGCCGACCTTGCCAACGTTCCGGGCCCTGCCATGAGCGCCTGACACTCCCAACGAGACAACGGAATCCGAATGTCGCAACAGACCACCATCCGCAAGCTGGCCGACCTGGTGAACACGCCGGTCGACAAACTGCTCGAGCAGCTGGCCGAAGCCGGCATGAGCTTCGACGGCCCAGACCAGGTCGTGACCAGCACCGAGAAGGTGAAGCTGCTTGGCTTCCTGCGCCGCGCGCACGGCAAGGCCGACAAGGCGGCCGCCGATGCCGCGACGCCGAAGAAGATCACGCTGAACCGCAAGAAGGTGCAGGAGCTGACCGTCGGTGGCGGGCGCACCCGCAGCACCGTCGCCGTCGAGGTCCGGCAGAAGCGCACCTACGTGAAGCCGGCGGAAGGCGAGACCGCGGTCCCCGCGGGCACGGATCCGGAGCGCGCGGAGATCCTGCGCAAGCTGGAGGAGTCGCGCCAGCGCAACCTCGAGGAGCAGCAGCAACTCGCCGAGGCCGACCGCAAGCGCAACGAAGAGGCGATCGCCGCCCAGCGCCGCGCGGCCGAGGAAGAAGCCGCGCGCCTGCGCGCGGAGGTCGAGGCGGCCGAAGCGGCAGCCCGCGAGGAAAAGGCCGCGAAGCCGGGCCACCATGGCCATCCGAAGCCGCCACCGGCGCGCGAGGAGCCGCGGGGCCACAAGCACAGCCAGAAGCACAACCGCGGCTCGCACGTGATGGTTGCCGGCGTCGAGGACGACGACAACGCCGCGCGCTTCGCCGGCCAGCTGCACCTGTCGGCGTCCGAGCGCGCGCGCCGCACCACCGCGCGTGGCCGTGCGCGTCCGCGCCGCCAGGCGGAGCAGGCGCGTTCGGGCACCGGCTTCACCCGGCCGACCGCGCCCGTCGTGCGCGACGTCGCCATCGGCGAGACCATCACCGTCGCGGACCTGGCGCAGAAGATGGCGCTCAAGGGCAGCGAGGTGGTCAAGGCGCTCTTCAAGATGGGCGTCATGGCGACCATCACCCAGACGATCGACCACGACACGGCCGCGCTGGTCACCGAGGAAATGGGCCACAACCCGGTTCGCGCCGACGAAGGGGATGTCGAGACGGAGCTGCTGGCGCATGTCGAGCAGCCACAGGGCGACACCGTGGCGCGTCCGCCGGTCGTGACCATCATGGGCCACGTCGACCACGGCAAGACCTCGTTGCTCGACTACATCCGGACGACCAAGGTCGCCTCGGGCGAGGCGGGCGGCATCACCCAGCACATCGGCGCGTACCACGTGGAGACGCCCAACGGCGTCATCAGCTTCCTGGACACGCCGGGCCATGCCGCGTTCAGCCAGATGCGCGCACGCGGCGCGAAGCTCACCGACATCGTGGTGCTGGTCGTGGCCGCGGACGACGGCGTCATGCCGCAGACGATCGAGGCGGTGCAGCACGCGCGCGCCGCGGGCGTCCCGCTGATCGTGGCGGTCAACAAGATCGACAAGTCCGACGCCGACCCGCAGCGGGTCAAGAACGACCTGCTCGCGCAGGACGTCGTGTCCGAGGAATTCGGCGGCGACACCCAGTTCGTGGAACTGTCGGCGAAGACCGGGCAGGGCGTGGACGCACTGCTGGACGCCATCTCGCTCCAGGCCGAGGTGCTCGAACTCCAGGCGGTGCCGTCCGGCCGTGCCTCGGGTACGGTCATCGAGTCGGCGCTGGACAAGGGCCGCGGCCCCGTCGCGACCGTGCTGGTCCAGCAGGGCCAGCTGAAGAAGGGCGACTACCTGGTGTGCGGCGTGCAGTACGGCCGCGTGCGGGCGCTGTTCGACGAGACCGGCAGCCAGGTCCCGGAAGCCGGTCCGTCGATCCCCGTGCAGGTACTCGGCCTGTCCGGCGTGCCCGATGCCGGCGACGACTTCGTGGTCGTCGAGGACGAGCGCCTCGCCAAGGAAGTCGCCGAGCAGCGCGACGCCAAGCGCCGCGAATCGCGACTGACCGGGCTGGCCGGCAACCGCATGGAAGACATCATGGCCCAGATGGGCCAGGCCGAGGCGCAGCTGAACCTGCCGCTGATCGTCAAGGCCGACGTGCAGGGCTCGTTCCAGGCCCTGCGCGAGGCGTTGACCGGCCTGTCCACCGACGCGATCCGGATCAACGTGATCGGCGGCGGCGTGGGCGGCATCACCGAGTCCGACGCACAGCTGGCATCGACTTCGAAGGCGACGATCATCGGCTTCAACGTCCGTGCCGACGCCTCCGCGCGCAAGGTCATCGAGACCAATGGGGTCGACCTGCGCTACTTCTCGATCATCTACGACGTCATCGACCAGGTGAAGCAGGTCGCGTCCGGCATCCTGGGCGTGGAGATCCGCGAGGAGATCATCGGCACCGCCGAGGTCCGCGACGTGTTCCGCAGCTCCAAGTTCGGCGCGGTCGCCGGCTGCATGGTGGTCGAGGGCGTGGTCAAGCGGCACAAGCCGATCCGCGTGCTGCGCGACAACACCGTCATCTTCGAGGGCGAGCTGGAATCGCTGCGCCGCTTCAAGGAGAACGTCGACGA
Source organism: uncultured Lysobacteraceae bacterium (assembly GCA_946886995.1). Next base: position 1,606 of record CAMPJU010000132.1, on the reverse strand, counting down.
GGTGCGCGAGAACACCGAGTGCGGCATCGGCGTGAAGCAGTACAACGACGTCAAGCCGGGCGACCAGATCGAGTGCTTCGAGCGCATCGAGGTCCAGCGCACCCTGTGAAGGCCTTCAAGCGCACCGACCGTGTCTCCGCCCAGCTCCGCAGGGAGCTGGGCACCCTGGTGCAGGCGGCCATCCGCGAGCACGGGCTTCCGTTCGCCAGTGTCTCGGACGTCGAGGTCACCCGCGACATGGCCCATGCCAAGGTCTTCGTCTCCGCGCTGCAATCCGAGCGTGCGGGCGAGGTCGTGAAGGGCCTCAAGGCGCTGGCGCCGGAACTGCGCTACCAGCTGGCGCAGGCGCTGGAGATGCGACACGTCCCCGAGCTGCACTTCCATTACGACGACTCGGCCGATCGCGGAGAGCGCATCGAGCAACTGTTGCGCGACGCACCCGAGACCGGGCGCGACCCTGGTTGAGCGCGCTTGAGCCCTGACCGCCCCGACCGGGCGCTCGACGGCATCCTGCTCCTGGACAAGCCGCAGGGCCTGAGCTCGAACCAGGCACTGCAACGCGCGCGCCGCCTGTTCCGCGCCGCGAAGGGCGGCCACACCGGCAGCCTCGATCCGCTCGCGACCGGCCTGCTCCCGCTGTGCTTCGGCGAAGCGACCAAGGTCGCGGGCCTGCTGCTGGGCGCGCGGAAGGCGTATGCCACCGAAGCGGTGCTGGGCGTCGTCACCGATACCGACGACGCCGACGGCGCCGTCCTGCGCGTGCGCGACGTCCCGCCGCTTGAAGACGAGGCGATCCAGGCGGCCCTGCGACCCCTGACCGGGCGGATCCACCAGCGCGCACCGATCTATTCCGCGCTCAAGCAGGGCGGTGAGCCGCTGTATGCCAAGGCCCGACGGGGGGAGTCGATCGACGCCCCGGTCCGCGAGGTCCGGGTGGACGCCTTCGAGCTGGTGGGGCGCGAGGGGCCGCGCTTGTCGCTGCACGTCGAATGCGGCTCGGGGACCTACGTGCGCGGACTGGTGCGGGACCTGGGCGAGGCGCTCGGCTGCGGCGCCCACGTCGCCCGGTTGCGGCGGCTGTGGATCGATCCATTCACGCAGCCGGTGATGCACACCATCGACGACCTCGAGCAGGCCCTCGACGCGGGCGGCGAGCCAGCGCTGGATGCCTGCCTGTTGCCCATCGAGGCCGGCCTGGCGGGATATCCCCGGGTCATCCTCGACGACGCCGAGGCCCGGCGGCTGGCCCAGGGGCAGGCCGTCGTGGCGCACGCGGGACCGGTGGAGGTGGTGGCCGTGTTCTCCGAAGCCGGGCGCCTGCTCGGCGTCGGTCGACGCGAGCCCGCCGGCTTGCGGCCGCAACGCCTGTTCACGTGGGGCGCCGCGCTGGGCCAGCCGGGGTCGTAACACCTTGTTCCACAAGGCCGTGGCAGGCTACAATTCCGCGGCTTTATTCCATCACTCCAGCAACCCGGCGGGCCCGGCGGTGCCCCGTCAACGCGCAACGCGCGTTTTCGGCGTTCCTGCCAGCCACGCGTCACAGAGGCGACACATGTCCATCGACACCAGCAAGGTCATTGAAGAACACAAGCGCGGCGACAACGAC
>CAMPJU010000131.1 GCA_946886995.1 uncultured Lysobacteraceae bacterium | reverse complement strand
TCATGCCCAGCACGAGGTCGCGGTACGCGCGGAACTGCTCCTCCTCGTCCGGCAATTCGTTGCGCTGCAGGAACAGGAACTCGGTGCGGTACAGGCCGACGCCCGCGGCGCCGTAGGCGTGGGCGGTCGCGACGTCCTCGCGGGATTCGGCGTTGGCCCACAGCCGGATGTCGGCGCCATCGGTGGTGCGGGACGGTTCGCGCCGCAGCCGGTGCAACTGCTTGCGCTCGCGCGCGTGCTCGCGCAGCCGCGCACGGTGCGCGCGCAGGTCGGCCGCGTCGGGCTCGACGATGACCTGGCCGCTGCTGCCGTCCACCGCCAGCACGTCGCCGTCGTTGACCCGCTGCAGCACCTGCGCGGTGCCCACGACCATCGGCAGGTGCAGGCTGCGCGCCAGGATGGCGCTGTGCGACAGCACGCTGCCGGCCGAGGTCACCACCGCCAGCACGCCCTGCGACTGCAGCTGGGCCATCTCCGCGGGCGCGATCGTATCGGTGACCAGGATCTCGCCGGCGATGCCCGCCACGGCGGTATCGCAGCGGTGCAGCGCCGCATGGATCCGGCCCACGACCTGGTCGATGTCGTCCAGCCGGCTGCGCAGGTAGGCGTCGTCCATGTCCGCGAACACCGACGCGAGCCGGTCGCGCTGCAGGCGCAGCGCATAGTCGGCCGTGTAGCAGTGGGTGCGCACCAGGTCGTCGAGCCCGTGCAGCAGCTCCGGATCGTCGAGCAGCAGCGCGTGCAGGTCGAGGAACTCGCCGATCTCCTGCGCCAGCGCGCCATGCAGTCGCTCGCGCAGCGCATGCATCTCGCTGCGGACGGTCGCGATCGCGGCGTGCAGCCGTTCGAGCTCGGCCTCGACGGCCTCCGGCTCGATGTGCTGTTCGACGACGTCCAGTGCATGCGGCAGGCGGACGCGCGCGCGCCCCAATGCACTGCCCCGCGATGCCGCGGTACCGGGCAGCGCCTGCCTCATGCGCCCCGCACTCAGGCGTCCTCGTCGAAGCGGCGTTCGAACAGGGCCGCCACCGCGTCGGCGGCAGCGGCCTCGTCCTCGCCGTCGACCCGCAGGACGACGGTGCTGCCGTTTCCGGCGGCCAGCAGCATCACGCCCATGATGCTCTTGGCGTTGACCTGCCGGCCCCGGGCGGAGAGGGTCGCCTCGCACTTGTAGCCCGACAGCAGCTGCACGAGCCTGGCGGTGGCGCGCGCATGCAGCCCGAGCCGGTTGGCGACGGTGAGTTCGCGTTCGATCACGTGCCTTCCCCGGCGTCGGGTGGGTCAACCATCGTCATGCAGGACTCCATTGCGTGCGCCCGCGGCAGCCACCGCGGGCAGTTCATCCAGGCCGAGCTCCGCGTAGTTCATCACCCGCAGCAGCATCGGAAGGTTCAGGGCCGAGACCCGCCGCACCGGCGTCCCCAGCCGCGAGACGCGCGCGGCGAGGTTGCTCGGGGTGGCGCCGTACACGTCGGTGAGCACGAGCACGCCGTCGCCATCGTCGACCCGTCGCAGCACCGCGCTGGCCTGCGGCAGCAGCGATTCGGGGTCGCCGTCGAACGGCACCTCGAACGCCTCCGCGCGCAGCGGCAGGGTGCGCAGCAGCGCGGTGGCGACCGCGAGCAGCGACGGCCCGATGCCCGGATGGGTGATGAGCAGGACGCCGACGGCCATCCGGGAAAGTTAGCAGGTCCGCCGGGGACGGTCAGTCGAGCTCGCGGTGGTGGGTCGCGACCTCCTCCCATCCCTCGTCGCGGAAGTAGTTGGCCAGGCGCTCGGCCAGGTAGACCGAGCGGTGCCGGCCACCGGTGCAGCCGAACGCCACGGTCACGTAGCTGCGCGTCTCGGAGCGCAGGCGCGGCAGCCAGGTCGCGAGGAAGTCCTCCACCTGGGTCGCGTACTGCTCGACGTCCGCGTTGCCGTCCAGGTAGGCGCGTACGTCCGCGTCGCGGCCCGACAGCGGGCGCAGGCGCGCGTCCCAGTGCGGGTTGGGCAGGGGGCGCACGTCGAACACGAAGTCCGCGTCCGGCGGCACGCCGCGGCGGTAGGCGAACGACTCGAACAGCAAGGACAGCGGGGAAGCGTGGCCCAGCCCGAAATCCGTGATGACCTGCCGGCGCAACTGGTGGACGTTGAGCTCGCTGGTGTCGATGACCACGTCGGCCAGCTGGCGCAGCGGCTTGAGGACCTGCCGCTCCAGCGAGATCGCGTCGGCCAGCGACAGGCCCAGGTGGCTGAGCGGGTGGCGCCGCCGGGTATCCGCGTACCGCTTGAGCAGGGTCTTGTCGGCGGTGTCGAAGAACACCAGCCGCGGGTCCAGGCCCAGCGCGCCGACCGCCGACAGCCACTCCGGGATGTTGGACAGGTCGCTGCCGCGGTTGCGCACGTCGATGCCCACCGCGAGCCTGTCATGGGTGCTGCCCTCGCCGGTGACGCTCTGCACGAACTGCGGCAGCAGGTCCGCAGGCAGGTTGTCGACGCAGTAGAAGTCCATGTCCTCGAGCGTGTTCAGCGCCACCGACTTGCCCGAGCCGGACATGCCGCTGACCACGATCAGGGTGGGGCGCGTCGTCACGACGCGCTCTGCAGGAAGTGGCTGTGCCGGGCCATGAACGCCGCGGCCGGATCGACGCCCTTGGCCCGCAGGATGTGCGTGCGCGCGGCGGCCTCGGTCAGGACCGCGAGGTTGCGGCCGGGCATCACCGGGATGTTGACGGTGGGCACGTCCAGGTCCAGCACCCGGCGTGCGCCCAACTCGCCGGTGATGCGTTCCATGCCGTCGACGGACGTCGATTCCGACGGCTGGGTCAGGTGCACGACCAGCCGCAGGTACTTGTTCCGCTTGACCGCGGTGTCGCCGAACATCTGGCGGATGTTGAGCACGCCCAGGCCGCGGACCTCGAGCATGTCCTGCAGCATCTCCGGGCAGGTGCCATCCAGCACGTCGGGTGCGATCTGGGTGAACTCCGGCGCATCGTCGGCCACCAGGCGGTGGCCGCGGGTGACCAGTTCCAGGGCCAGTTCGCTCTTGCCGGCGCCGGACTCGCCGGTGATCAGCACGCCGATCGAGTAGATCTCCATGAACACGCCATGCAGCGTGATCCGGGGCGCCAGCGTGCGCGCCAGGTGGTACTGCACGTGGTTGAGCAGCTCGTGGCCGCGGCGCGGCGACGACCACAGCGGCGTGCCCGACTCGTCGGCCGCTTCGATCAGGTCGGCCGGGCTGGCCTGGTCCTTGCTGATGACCAGCGCGAGCGGGCGGAACTGGATGATCTTCTCGATGGTCTCCCAGCGGTGGCGCGAATCGAGCGAATCGAGCCAGGCCAGTTCCTCGGTGCCGAGGATCTGCACCTTGTTCGGGTAGATGGTGTTGAGGTAGCCGGCCAGCGACGGGCGGCGCGCGACGGTCTGGACCGATTCGAGGATGCGGCCCTGGCCGTGCCGGCCGGCGAGCCAGCGGAGCCCGAGCCGGTCGCCGAGCTGGTCGAACAGCTCCATCGCGCTGATCCGCTCGTCCATCTCAGCCGGTCGATTCTGCAGGGGCGTGGACGGCCGCCCGGGATGGCGCGAGCAGCAGCGCGCGCAGCGTGGCGATGTCGCCCGCGTCGCGCAGTGCCGCGCGGAACGCGTCGTCGGAGAAGCGTTGCGCGACATCGGCCAGCACGTGCAGGTGCTGCTGGGTGAAGTGGCGCGGCACCGCGAGCGCGAACACCAGGTCGACCGGCTGGCCGTCGCCGGCATCGAAGTCGACCGGCTCGCGCAGGCGCAGGAACGCGCCGCGCGCCGTGTCGAAGGCCCGGGTGCGGGCGTGCGGCAGCGCGATCCCGTGGCCGATGCCGGTGCTGCCCAGCTGCTCGCGCTCGCGCAGCGCCAGCGCGATCGCGGCGGTGTTGTTGGCCGACCCGTCCGCGAGCAGGCGCGCGGCGGTGCCGAGCACGGCATCGCGTCCGCCGGGCTCGACCAGGAGGGCGATGCGGTCGGCGGCGAGCAGATCGTGGAGCGGCATGCGATCCGGTGTCAGCCGAACCCGCCCACGCGGGCCGGACTGCTGCCCCGGTGGTGGTCCACCTGCTTTTCCTTGTGCTTGAGCAGCAGGCGGTCGAGCTTGTCGGCGAGCAGGTCGATGGCGGCGTACATGTCGATGGCGTTGGCATCGGCATGCAGGGTGCGCCCGGAGATGCTGACCGTCGCCTCGGCGCAATGCGCGGGCTTGTCCACGCGCAGCTGGGTCCGGACGTCGAAGGGATGGTCGAAGTGCCGCGCGAGCCGCGCCAGGCGGGTCTCGACGTAATCGCGGAGCGCAGGGGTGACTGCGATCTGCTGGCCGTGGGTCTCGATGCGCATGTGGCCTCCTTCGACACGACGGGGAGACAGGATAGCGCGCCTCAGGCCATCCGCACCCGCTCGGCGGACACCGGGATCTGCAGCGCCTCGCGGTACTTGGCGACGGTCCTCCGCGCGACCGGCACGCCGGCGGCCTTCAACGCCTCGGCCAGCCGTGCGTCCGACAGCGGATGCCGCGGGTCCTCGGCTTCCACCAGCCGCCGGATCAGCGCCTGGACGGCGGTGCTGGAGGCCTCGCCGCCGCCGGTGTCGATGCCGGACGCGAAGAAGGCCCGCAGCGGGAGGGTGCCGCGGGGGGTGCGCGCGTACTTGCGGGCGACCGCCCGCGACACGGTGGATTCGTGCAGCCCCACCTCCGCGGCGACCTCGCGCCGCGTCACCGGCCGCCGCGCCTGGTCGCCGAACTCGAGGAA
>CAMPJU010000130.1 GCA_946886995.1 uncultured Lysobacteraceae bacterium | reverse complement strand
AGCATGGGATGGCGGGGTCCGTGAAAACAACCGTGACGGCCGCGTGTATTCAGGCCCGTGGATAGAATCGATTCAGGCACCCGCGCCGGAGGCGCACATGACATCCATCCTCGTCGGAAAGGCATTGCCGGGCGAAGCGGGACGACAGGTATTCCTGCGGCCGGAATTCGGCAACCGGCACGGCCTCGTGGCAGGTGCCACCGGCACCGGCAAGACGGTGACCCTGATGACATTGGCCGAAGGGTTTTCGCGCATCGGGGTGCCGGTGTTCATGGCCGACGTGAAGGGCGACGTCGCCGGTCTCGCGGTACCCGGGACGGCCAGCGAAAAGCTCGAGGCGCGCGTCGCCACGATCGGCGTCGACGGCTACACGAACGAAGGCAACCCGGTCGTGTTCTGGGACCTCGCCGGCCGGCAGGGCCATCCGGTCCGCACCACGGTCAGCGAAATCGGTCCGACGCTGCTCGCGCGCATGCTGGAACTGAACGACACGCAGTCCGGCGTGCTGGACATCGTGTTCAGGCTCGCCGACGACCGCGGCCTGCTGCTGCTCGACCTCGATGACCTGCGCGCGCTGTTGAACCTTGTCGCCGACGAACGCAAGGCGGTTTCCTCGGAGTACGGCCTGGTCAGCACGCCATCGATCGGGGCCATCCAGCGCGCGGTCCTGCGGCTGGAATCCGCCGGTGGCGACCGCTTCTTCGGTGAGCCGGCGCTGGAGTTGCCGGACCTGATGCGCACCACGCCGGACGGCCGGGGCGTGATCGGGATCCTCGCCGCGGACCAGCTGGTGCTGCAGCCCCGGCTGTACTCGACCTTCCTGCTCTGGCTGCTGTCGGAACTGTTCGAACACCTGCCCGAAGTGGGCGACCTGGACCAGCCCAGGCTCGTGTTCGTGTTCGACGAGGCGCACCTCCTGTTCGAGGACGCACCGCCCGCGCTCCTGCAGCGCGTCGAACAGGTCGTGCGGATCATCCGGTCCAAGGGCGTGGGCGTGTACTTCTGCTCGCAGTTCCCCGACGACGTACCGGACGACATCCTGGGCCAGCTCGGCAATCGCGTGCAGCATGCCTTGCGGGCGTTCACGCCACGCGACCAGAAGGCGGTGCGCACGGCCGCCGAAACATTCGTTCCCAATCCCTCGCTGGACGTGGCGGCCACCATCGGGCAGCTCGGTGTCGGCGAGGCACTGGTGTCCACCCTGCAGGAAAAGGGCATCCCGATGCGGGTCGAGCACGTGCTCGTCGCACCGCCACGATGCCGGATGGGGGCGATCAGCGAGGCCGAGCGGATGCGGGTGCGCGCCGCGAGCCCCGTCGGTGGCAAGTACGACGCGCCGGTCGACCGCGAGTCGGCCGCGGAGTTGCTCGCGAAGAAAGTGGCGGCCGCGACCGACCGCATCGAGTCCCCGCCCGCGAAGTCGCCGCGCGAAGACGCGTCGGGCGGCTTCGGCGACAGGATGAACGAATGGCTGTGGGGCACGAAGCGCCGCCAGGGTGCGGCGCAGACGTTCGGCAAGCAGGTGGCCCGCACCATCGGCAGCCAGGTCGGTCGTCGCATCCTGCGCGGCGTCCTGGGTGGCATCATGGGTGGCCGCTGACCAGGAGCACCCCCGATGGCCGTTCGTCCTCCCATTGCCCTCGTGTTCGCGGCCATCACGGCCGCATCCCTGGCAGCGTGCGAACGCGCGGAAGACGCGCCCGCACGCGACGACGGCGCCGCCGATGCCCCGGTACCCGCCGGCGCGCCGACACCGGCCGACCATGACGCGGACATCGACGCGATCCTGGTGGCCGACCGCGCACCGGTCGCCGATGCCGCGCCCGGATTCGACGTCAAGGCGTTCGCGGGCACGTTCGAAGCGCAGGGCGCCAGCCTGCGCCTGTCGCCCGACGGGACCTACACGTTCACCGTGCATGCGGAGAGCGCCGACGCGGACCTGTCGACCGCCGGCACCTGGACGGTCGACGCGGACGGAAGCGGACTGTTGCTCGATCCCGACAGCAAGGACGAGCCTGACCAGCGCTTCACCATCACGTCGTCCGACACGCTGACCGCCGCCGCGGGCGGGCGCGTGCTGCAGCGCGACGGCGCCTGACGCACGCGCGGTTGCAACGCGCATGGGTCGCTGGCGACCGCCCGCCGAGAAAAGCACGCCGCTGGTCACGCGCGAGGGGCATGTCCGGTTGAAGGTCGAGCTGGACGAGCTCTGGCGCGTTCGTCGGCCGGAAGTCGTGCGCGCGCTCGCGGCCGCCGCCGCCGAGGGCGACCGGTCCGAGAACGCTGAATACAGCTACCGCAAGAAGCAGCTGGGCGAGATCGACCGTCGCGTGCGCTACCTGTCGAAACGGCTCGAGGTCCTGCGGGTCGTCGAGGCCGTCCCCAGCGACCCCGAGGGGATCTACTTCGGCGCCCGCGTGGAGCTGGAGGACGCCGAGACGGGCGATGCCGCCCGCTATCGCATCGTCGGGCCGGACGAGACCGACGCGAAGCGCGGGTGGATCAGCATCGATTCGCCGCTGGCCCGCGCACTGCTGAAGAAGCGCGTGGACGACGAAGTCGAGGCGCAACTGCCCGGCGGCGCCCGGCGCTACGTCATCACCGGCGTCGGCTACGACTGAAGCCCGGGGAGCCGGCTAGAATCCGGGTCGTTGCCGCACCGGACCTGGACATGGGCCACGAGATCGCGCTCGACACGCCATCCGGACGCGTCTGCGCCTGGCGCGCGGACCCGGTGGCGCAGCCGATCGGCGGCCTGGTCGTCATCCAGGAGATCTTCGGGGTCAACGAACACATCCGGTCGCTGGTCGAGCGCTACTGCGCCGAAGGCTGGGTGGCGCTCGCGCCGGAGCTGTTCGACCCGATCGAGCATGGCGTCGAGCTCGGCTACGACGACGCCGGCGTGGCCAGGGGACGCGCATTGGCCACCAGCCTGGGATTCGACCGCGCGGTCGGCATCATCGGCGCCGCCGCCGCGAAACTGCGCGACGAGGGGCTGCAGGTCGCCGCCGTCGGCTTCTGCTGGGGCGGCACCCTCGCCCTGCTCGCCAACACGCGGCTGGGCCTGCCGGCGGCGAGCTTCTACGGCGGTCGCAGCGTGCCGTTCCTCGGCGAGGCGCTGCGCGCACCCATGCTGTTCCATTTCGGGGCGCACGATTCCATCATCCCGCCGGCCGACATCGACCGGCATCGTGCTGCGTATCCCGACGCGCCCATGCATGTGTACCCCGCCGGCCACGGCTTCCACTGCGAGCAGCGCGGCGACTACGACGCCGGCTCGGCGCGGCTGGCGCACCGGCGCACGATGGACTTCCTGGGAGGCGCCCTGTCATGAGTGGCTGGCAACTCGATCCACGACTCGCGGACGACAGCCATCCGGTGGCGCAGCTCCCGTTGTGCGAGTTGCGGCTGATGGACGACAGCCACCATCCGTGGCTGGTGCTGGTGCCGCGGGTCGCCGGCGCTACCGAGCTGATCGACCTGTCGGAAGACCAGCAGCACGCACTGCTGCGCGAAGTCACGCAGGCCAGCCGCATCCTGCGCGAGCGTTTCGCGCCCGACAAACTCAACGTCGCCGCGCTCGGCAACCTGGTGCCGCAACTGCACCTGCACGTGATCGCGCGGTACACCGGCGACATCGCGTGGCCGAGGCCGGTGTGGGGCCAGGCGGCGATGAAGCCGTACACGCCCGAGGCATTGGTCGAGCGCATCGCCACCTTGCGCGAGGGCCTCGCCGGCACATGACGCCGGCCGTCGAACCCCTCGGCGAGGACGCAGTGCTGCTGCGGCTCGGCGACACCATCGATGCCGGCACGAATGCGCGCGTGCATCGGCTCGCCGCGGCGCTGGATGCCGGGCGGCCGGGCTGGGTGCGGGATATCGTGCCGGCGTACGCCACGCTCGCGGTGTTCGTGGACCTGTCGGTGATGCGCGACGCCGACGATCCGTTGGCGCGCGCGGCAGCCTGGGTGCAGGACACGTGCGGGCGTCGCTTCACCGGCGAGGCACCTGCACCGATGGCGAGCGCCGCCGGGGCGGGCCCGATGGGGAAACCTGCGATCCAGGTCCCGGTGCGCTTCGGCGGTGACGACGGGCCGGACCTCGCGGCGGTCGCGGAGGCCGCGGGACTTTCTCAAGCCGATGCCACCGCGCGGTTCTGCGCACCCACCTACCAGGTCGCGATGCTCGGCTTCGCGCCCGGCTTCCCCTACCTCCTCGGACTCGATCCGGCGCTGGCGATGCCCCGCCTGGACACGCCGCGCACCCGGGTGCCGGCCGGCAGCGTGGCGATCGGCGGCGCGCAGGCGGGCGTCTACCCGCGCGAGGGCCCGGGTGGATGGCGCCTGGTGGGCCGCACGCCGCTGGGGTTCTTCGACCACGACCGCGATCCGCCCGCACTGCTCGCACCGGGTGGCCAGGTGCGGTTCGTTTCCGCCCGATGACCGTGCAGGTGCTCGACCCGGGACTGCAGGCGTCCGTCCAGGACGCGGGCCGCCACGGCTTCCGCCACCTGGGCGTCGGCAGCGCGGGTGCACTGGACCCGTATTCGCGCGCCGTCGCGAACCTGCTGGTCGGCAATCTCCCGGAGACGCCGGTGATCGAGGCCGTATTGGCGGGCCCGACGCTCCGCTTCGAGCGCGCCGCGCGGATCGCCCTGTGCGGGGCCACGTCGTCCGCGCGTGTCGGCAACACGCCGATCCCCGGCTGGCGGCCGGTGGATGTGCCGGAAGGCTGCGAGCTGCATCTCGGTCGCTGCGTGGC
>CAMPJU010000129.1 GCA_946886995.1 uncultured Lysobacteraceae bacterium | reverse complement strand
TGTAGAAGAACGAGAAGCCGATGATCAGCGCCGCGAACAGGATCATGTACAGCGGGGCGCCGGGCGACAGGGCCTGCGCCACGCGCTGGAGCAGCGTCGCCGAACCGCCCTCGCCCGCCTGGCCGAACCAGGTGGAGGCGGTGGCGGGGAACATGATGATCGACGATGCGAAGATCGCCGGGATCACGCCCGCCATGTTGAGCTTGAGCGGCAGGAACGAGGTCTGGTTCATGTACGCGCTGCGGCCACCCTGGCGACGCGCGTAGTTGACCGTGATCCGGCGCTGGCCGCGCTCGACGAACACCACGAAGTAGGTCACCGCCGCGACGATCGCCAGGATGAAGAACACCGAGATCCAGGCCATGTCGCCGTTGCGCGCCTGCGTCAGCGTGCCCAGCACCGCGCTCGGCAGGCCGGCCACGATGCCCGCGAAGATGATCAGCGACACGCCGTTGCCGACGCCGCGCTCGGTCACCTGCTCGCCCAGCCACATCAGGAACGTCGTGCCGGCGGTCAGCGCGATCACCGCGGTCATGACGAACCCAGGGCCCGGGTTGTAGACCACCCCGCCCTGCCCCTGCAGCGCGGCGGCGATGCCGGCGGCCTGGAAGATCGCCAGGAAGACCGCGCCGATGCGCGAGTACTGGGTGATCTTCTTGCGGCCGGACTCGCCTTCCTTCTGCAGCGCCTTGAGCGACGGGAAGATCTGCGCGCACAGCTGCATGATGATCGACGCGGAGATGTACGGGATCACGTTCAGCGCGAACAGGCTGAAGCGCTCCAGCGCGCCACCGGAGAACATGTTGAACATGTCCACGATGCCGCCCTGGTCGCCGATCAGGCGGGTCATCGCCTCCGGATCGACGCCCGGCACCGGGATGTAGCAGCCGATGCGGTAGACGATGAGCGCGCCGACCACGAACAGCAGGCGCTGCCGCAGCTCGGCGAACTTGCCCAGGCCGCCCCCGATGCCGCCCATGGCGCTGGCGCTCCGCCCCATCCGGTGCTTACTCCTCGACCTTGCCGCCGGCGGCTTCGATCGCCGCGCGGGCGCCGGCCGTGACCGCGATGCCCTTCAGCACCACCTTCCTCGACAGCTCGCCCTTGTTGACGACCTTGGCGCGCTTGGCGCCGGCCGGGACCAGCTTGGCCTTGCGCAGCGCCGCGAAGTCGATGGTGTCGCCCTTCAGCGCCTCGAGCTTGTAGAGCATGACCTCGGCAGTGTCGCCGGCCTTCTTCGAGTTGAACCCGATCTTCGGCAGGCGCATGTGCATCGGCATCTGGCCGCCCTCGAAGCCGGCCTTGATCTTGCCCTTGCCGGCGCGCGCGAACGAGCCCTTGTGGCCACGGCCCGCGGTCTTGCCGAGGCCGGAACCGATGCCGCGGCCGACGCGCTTGCGGTCCTGGCGTGCGCCGTCTGCCGGCTTGAGTGTGTTCAGTCGCATGTTCTTACTCCTCGACCCGGACCAGGTAATGGACCGTGTTGATCAGGCCACGCACCTGCGGGCTGTCCTTCAGCTCGCGGACGTCGTTGAGCTTGCGCAGGCCCAGCGCGTTCACCGACAGGCGGTGCCGCGCCTGCGAACCACGCAGGCCCTTCACCAGGCGCACCTTGACGGTGCCGCCGGCGTTGGCTTCCTTCTTCTTAGCCATGGTTGAGCTCCTCGACCTTCTTGCCGCGCTTGGCCGCGATCCGGCCCGGCGACTGCATCGACTCCAGGCCGCGCACGGTGGCGCGCACCAGGTTGATCGGGTTGCGCGAGCCGACCGCCTTGGCCAGCACGTCCTTGACGCCCACCGCCTCGAGCACGGCGCGCATCGCGCCGCCGGCGATGACGCCGGTACCCTCGGAGGCCGGCTGCATGAACACCCGCGCCGCGCCGTGGCCGGCCTTGACGGTGTGCCAGAGCGTGGCGCCGTTGAGTTCGACGTTGCTCATGTTCTTGCGCGCGTATTCCATCGACTTCTGGATCGCGACCGGCACTTCGCGCGCCTTGCCGTAACCGAAGCCGACCTTGCCGGCGCCGTCGCCCACCACCGTCAGCGCGGTGAAGGTGAACTGGCGGCCGCCCTTGACCGTCTTGCTGACGCGGTTGACCGCGATCAGCTTCTCGATCATGCCGTCGTCTTGCTCTTCGCGGTCGCGGTTGCGGCCCCGCGGGGAACGATCGTCTGCCATGTCTGTTCTCTGTAGTTTCGGGATGCTTGCGGCTTGGCCGCTTATGGTTGTTCAGTGGTTCGGGTGCTTCGCGGCGGGGGCAACCCCCCGTCGCGCCCGGCGCCAACCGCGCCGGCGGGTCGGAACAAACCGGTCAGAACTGCAGGCCGCCTTCGCGGGCCGCATCGGCCAGGGCCTTGATGCGCCCGTGGTAGCGGTAGCCCGAGCGGTCGAACGCGACCTTCTCGATGCCGGCCGCGCGGGCCTTCTCGGCGATCGCCTTGCCGACCCTGGCGGCGGCGTCGACGTTCTTGCCGCTCTTCAGCCCCTCGCCGATGTCGGACTGGGTGGTCGAGGCCGAAGCCAGGACCGTCGAGCCGTCGGCGGTGAACACCTGGGCGTAGAGGTGCTGGCCGGTGCGCAGCACCGACAGGCGCGGCACGCCGAGTTCGCGGATGTGGGCGCGCGTGGAGCGGGCGCGGCGCAGTCGGGCAATCTTCTTGTTCATCGTCATGGTCCTCGAAGCCGAAGGCGGATTACGCCTTCTTCGCTTCCTTGCGGATGATGTTCTCGCCGGCGTACTTCACACCCTTGCCCTTGTAGGGCTCGGGCGGTCGGAAGCCGCGGATCTTGGCCGCCACCTCGCCCACGCGCTGCTTGTCGGCGCCGGCGACCAGGATCTCGGTCTGGGTCGGGGTGGTGATGGTGATGCCTTCCGGGGACTTGAACAGCACCGGGTGCGAGAAGCCCAGCGACAGGTTCAGGTCCTTGCCCTGCATGGCGGCGCGGTAGCCGACGCCCACGAGCTCGAGCTTGCGCTCGAAGCCCTCGGACACGCCCTTCACCATGTTCGCGGTGATGGCGCGCAGGGTGCCGGTCAGTGCGACCAGTTCGGCGTCCTCGGTACCGAGCACGGCATGGCCGTCCTCGACGTTGACGGTGATGGCGGCGGGCTTGGCGACCGACAGGGTGCCCTTGGGGCCCTTAACGGCGATCGACTGGTCCTGGATGTTGAGCTCCACGCCCTTGGGCAGGGCGATCGGCTTCTTGGCGACGCGGGACATGTGCAGGTCTCCCTTAGGCCACGAAGCACAGGACTTCACCGCCGACGCCCTGCTGGCGCGCCTGCGAGTCGGTCATGATGCCCTTGGAGGTGGAAATGATGGCCACGCCGAGGCCGCCGAGCACCTTGGGCAGGTCGTCCTTGCCGCGGTACTGGCGCAGGCCCGAGCGCGACACGCGCTGCAGGCGCTCGATCACCGGCTTGCCTTCGAAGTACTTCAGCACGATCTCGAGCTCGGCCTTGGCGCCGTTCTCGGTCACGCGCGACCCACCGATGTAGCCCTCGTCCTGGAGGACGCCGGCGATTGCCACCTTGATCTTGGACGACGGCATCTTCACCGTCGGCTTGCCGACCGCGGCCGCATTCTTGATGCGGACCAGCATGTCGGCGATGGGATCAGTCATGCTCATTGAATGTCACCTTTGAGTGCACCGATATCCGCAGGATTGCGAATAGCCTTGTTGCGTGTTGCGATTGTTACCAGGACGCCTTGCGCAGGCCGGGAACGTCGCCGCGCATGGTCGCCTCGCGCAGCTTGTTGCGGCCCAGGCCGAACTTGCTGTAGACGCCGCGCGAGCGGCCGGTCATCGCGCAACGGTTGCGCTGGCGGCTCGGCGAGGAATCGCGGGGCAGCTTCTGCAGCTTCACCGCGGCTTCCATCTTCTCCTCGTACGACGCGGTCGTGCTGGAGATGATCGCCTTCAGGGCCTCGCGCTTGGCGGCGTGCCGCTTGACCAGCTTGGTGCGCTTGATCTCGCGGTTGACCATCGAAGTCTTTGCCATGTCTCTTTCCTCAGTTACGGAAGGGGAACCGGAAGGCCTCGAGCAGCGCCTTGGCTTCCGCATCCGTCTTCGCGGTGGTGGTGATGGCGATATCCATGCCGCGGATCGCGTCGACCTGGTCGAAGTCGATCTCCGGGAAGATGATCTGTTCCTTCACGCCCATGTTGTAGTTGCCGCGGCCGTCGAACGACCGGCCCGACACGCCGCGGAAGTCGCGCACGCGCGGCAGCGAGATGTTGACCAGGCGGTCCAGGAACTCGTACATCTTCGCGCGGCGCAGCGTCACCTTGGCGCCGATCGGCCAGCCGTCGCGGATCTTGAACGACGCCACCGAGACGCGGGACTTGGTGACCTGCGGCTTCTGGCCGGAGATCTTCGCCATGTCGGCGACCGCGTTCTCGAGGATCTTCTTGTTGGTCGCGGCCTCGCCCACGCCCATGTTGAGCGTGATCTTGGTCAGGCGCGGGACCTGCATCGGGTTGGTGTAGCCGAACTGCTCGGTGAGCTTCGGCACCACTTCGTCCTTGTAGAACTTTTCAAGCCGGGTCATGGGATATTCCTCAAACCGCTTCGCCACTGGAGCGGAACACGCGAACCTTGCGTCCATCCTCCAGCACCTTGGAAGCGATGCGCTCGCCCTTGCCGGAGGCAGGGTTGAAGAGCATCACGTTGGAAATGTGGATCGGCGCCTCGCGCTCGATCACGCCGCCGGGCTGTCCGGCCTGCGGGTTCGGCTTGGTGTGGCGCTTGATGATGTTGACGTTGGACACGACGACCTT
>CAMPJU010000128.1 GCA_946886995.1 uncultured Lysobacteraceae bacterium | reverse complement strand
GTCCGCGAGCGTGTACGGATTGACCGGGTCGACCAGCGAGACGGCGACGGACTCCACGCCGGGCACGCCGCGGCCGCGTGCGTCACCCGCGCCGGCCGCAGCCGCTGCAAGGAACTGCCCTTGCGCGTTGCTCGCCAGCGACGACACGTGCCACCCGGCACGGAACCCGTCCGCGCCGACTGCGCGCGTGCGCGGCAGGAACGCGCCCTCGAACCGCGGGTGCGGCCACGCGGACGCGATCGCGATGTCGTTGCGCCCGCCCACCGGCGCGATCGCCAGCGACTCGGTGCCGGCCAGTGCGATGTCCAGCCGGGTGTCCAGCGACAGCACGTCGCCGGCCCGCGGAGCCGCCAGCCGCGCGTGGATGCCACCGTCCGACGTCGCGCCCATGCCCTGCCCCAGCGCGACGTCCGCACCGTCGACCCGCAGCCGCGGCGCGCCGGCCAGGCCGCGCACGTCGGCGATCGAGTACGCCAGCCAGGCGTCGCCGATCGTGCGCGTGCTGCCCGGCGTTGCCTCCGGAACCCGCGCGTCGAACGTGGCGGTGACGCCGGCCTGGAATTCGTAGACCCGCACCTCGTGCAGGCCGAGCCGGCGCGTGGCGGGCAGCAGCTTGCCGTCGACGGCAAGCGTCTCCGGGAAGAACGTCCACCGTCCGCTGCGCTTGCGTTCGACCACCTGCTCGCGCCCGTCCGCGTCGGTGGTCGCGACCCGTTCGGTCTCCTCGTAGGGCACGACCAGCACCGGTCCGGCGAACTGCTGCGCGCCCGCGTGGCTGGCCGCGATCGCCGCCACCGCGTCGTTGCGGTGCTGCTGCCGGTCGAGCACCACGCCGCGCACCAGCAGCAACGCCACCAGGATCGCCACCGCCAGGCCCGCCATGACGGCGAAGCGCAAGGCCAGCCGGAACGCCGGCTCCAGGCCCGCCGTGGCAGGCATTCCATTCGCGATCATGTCCGGCTCCCGTGGCGACGACGGGAAGAGCGTGGCGGGCGCGGGTGTCCGGACGATGGGCCGCCGGTGTGGCGGGCGTGAAGCGGCGCGCGTCGGCGGTCAGGCCGCCGGCAGCACCAGCCGCGCGACCGTGCCGCCGCCTTCGCGCGGGTCGAGCCACGCGCGCCCACCGTGCAACGCGGCCACTTCCGCGACGAAGCACAGGCCCAGCCCGCTGCTCCGGCTGCCGCCGCGCGGCCGTGGCAGCGAGTAGAACCGCTCGAAGACGCGCCCCACCGCGTAGTCGGGCACGCCCGGGCCACGGTCGGCGATCTCCAGCACCACTTCGCCCCCGGCCTGGCGCACCGACACCTCCACCGTGCTGTCCGCCGGCGCGAAGTCGATCGCGTTCTCGACCAGGTTGTCGATCGCCTGGCGCAGCAGGAACGCATCCCCCTGGACGACCGGCAGTGGCGCGCCCCCGGGCAGCCGCAACACGACGCCCGCCTGGCGCGCGCGCTGCGCGGCGTCCTCGCCGACGTCGTGCAGCACGTCGCCCAGGTCGACCGGCCGCGGGTCCTCGATCCGCTGCCGGTGTTCCACGGCGGCCAGCGCCAGCAGCTTGTCGATCATCGCCGCCATCCGGTCGCCCTGCTGGCGGATGCTCGCGACGAACCGCGCGCGGTCAGCGGGCGCCATTTCCGCCGCGTCGCCTTCCTCCAGCAATTCCGCCGCGCCGCGGATGGCCGCCAGCGGGCTCTTGAGCTCGTGGGTGAGCGCATGCACGTAACGCTCGACGTACTGCTTGCCTTCCAGCCGGTCGCGCATCGTCTCCAGCGCGCGGCCCAGGTCGGCGAACTCGCCCGCCGTGCGCGGCAGCACCGCGCGCTCGCCGGCGGTCGCCGCGTCTGCGTAGCGGCGCAGCTTGGCGAGCTGCCGCGACAGCCACCACGACGCGACCAGCCCGACCAGCAGCGCCGCGCCCATCAGCACCCAGCCCCAGCGCATGACCACCGCCTGGCTGCGTTCGATGAACGGCGCGATCGCCTGGTTCGGCTTGGCGACCGTCAGCGAGCCGACGATGCGCCCGGCGTCGTCGCGGATGGGCGCGGCGACGTGCATCACGGACGACTGGTCGTCGGCCGGATCGCTGCGCGTGGAGCGCGCGCCGTACTCGCCGCGCAGGGTGCGGTGCACGTCGTTCCATTCGGAGTAGTCGGCGCCGACCGCCGCGCCGGTCGAGTCGAAGACGACGATGCCGCGCGCGTCGGTCACGTAGATGCGGTACTGCGCACGGCGTTTCTCGAAACCCCAGATGTCCGCGCCGATGTCGCGCCCGCCCAGCGCGCGCACCCCGCGCGCGAACCGGCCGTCCGCGATCCGCCCCGCCAGCAGGTCGTCGCGCGCCAGTTCGGCCAGCAGGTTGGCGGTGTCGACCAGGGTGTCCTCCATGGTCTGGCGCACGCCCGGCTTGACCTGCTGCACGAACACCTGCGCCAGCAGCAGCGCCGCCAGCGCGACCACCACGAAATACCCCAGCAGGATGCGCAGGCCGATCTTCAAGACAGGGAGTACCCGAGCCCGCGGTGCGTGCGGATCGGGTCGCGGTCCGGGTCCACCGCCCGCAGCTTCGCGCGCAGCGTCTTGACGTGCGTGTCCACCGTGCGGTCGCTGCTCTCCGGCGCGTCGCCCCACACGCGGTCCATCAGCTGCGCCCGCGAGGACACCGCGCCCGGCCGCGCGAGCAGCGCGGCCAGCAACCCGTACTCGTAGCGCGTCAGGTCGAGCAGCTGGCCCTGGTAGCGCACCCGGTGGCCCTCGGCGTCGTGCTCGAACCCTTCGACGGTCGCCGCCTGTCCCGCCGCGGCCGGCGCGGTAACCCGGCGCAGCACCGCCCGGACGCGCGCCGCCAGCTCGCGCGGCGAGAACGGCTTCACCACGTAGTCGTCCGCGCCCATCTCGAGCCCCAGCACCCGTTCGACCTCGGCCCCATGCGCGGTGAGGAAGATCACCGGCAGCTCGCGCCCGCGGCGGAGGTCGCGGCAGAGCGCGAAGCCATCGATGTCGGGCAGCCCCACGTCCAGGATGGCGAGGTCGAAGGACTCGGCGCCGGCCAGCGCCAGCGCCTCGCGGCCCAGCATCCGGTGCACGACATCGTGCCCGTCGCCGCGCAGTGCATAGAGCACCGTTTCGGCGATCGCGGGTTCGTCTTCGACCAGGAGCAGGCGGGCCATCTCGTTGGGCACGATAATCGGTGCCATGAACTATCGCCACGCCTTCCACGCCGGCAACCATGCCGACGTCCTCAAGCATGTCGTGCTGCTGGCGCTGTGCGATGCCCTGGGCGCGAAGCCGGCGCCCTGCTTCGCGCTGGATACCCATGCAGGACGGGGGCTGTACGCGCTGGACGCCGAGGCCGCCCGGCGCACCGCGGAGGCCGAAGGCGGCGTCGCCAGGCTCGCCACGGCGGCGCCGGCCCATCCGGCCGTCGTGCGCTACCTGGCCGCGGTCGCGGCCTGCCGGGCCGCGCACGGGGAATCGGCCTACCCGGGCTCCCCCTGGCTGCTGGCCCATGCCCTGCGCGAGCAGGACCGGATCGCCTGCTGCGAACTGCAGCCGGACGAAGCGGCCGCGCTGCGCATCAACCTCGGCCACGATGCGCGCACCACCGTGCACCTGCGCGACGGCTATGCGGCGATGCGCGCCCTGCTGCCGCCGCGCCACGGCGAGGCCAGGCTCGCGCGTGGCCTGGTACTGATCGATCCCCCCTACGAGGCCCAGCTCGCGGAATTCGACCTGGCCCTGGCGGCCCTGCGCGAAGCCCTGCAACGCTGGCCGCAGGGCACGTACGCGCTGTGGTACCCGGTCAAGCTGCGCCGGTCGCTGGGGCAGTTCCTGCGATCGGCCGCTGCGCTGCCCGCGAAATCCGCCTGGATCGCCGAGCTGCTGGTGCGTCCGGCGGATTCGCCGCTGCGCATGAACGGCAGCGGCATGCTGGTGCTCAATGCACCATGGAAGCTGGACGAACAGGTCGCGTCCGCGCTGCCCGTCCTGCGCCGGCACCTGGGCGAAACGGACGGCTCCTACCGGCTCGACTGGCTCCGCCGGCCGGCGTGACGCGTCAGTCCGGCTCGCCGGTCCCGTCGACGTCCGGCTCGAAGAAGCTGAAGCGGATCTCGGGGAACTCTGCCTTCATCGCGCGTTCGACGGCGTCGATCTGCTCCGCCAGGCGCTGCGCGTCGTGCCCCTCCTGCATCACCGCCTGGACCGAGACCAGCGCCTCGTTGCCCAGCTGCAGCGTCAGCAGGTTCATCACCCGCACCACTTCCGGCCGTGCCTCGACGAACTCGAGCACCTGGCGCTGGCGCTCCGGGTCCATGCTCTGGCCGATCAGCAACGCCTTGACCTCGATCGCCACGAACACCGCCACGACGATCAGCAGCACGCCGATTCCGATCGTACCGATGGCGTCCCAGACCGGGTTGCCGGTGGCCACGGCGGTCAGGATCGCGACCAGCGCGAACACCAGGCCCAGCAGCGCGGCCGCGTCCTCGCCGAAGATCACCACCAGTTCCGCCTGGCGGCTCTCGCGGAACCACTGCCACATGCTCCGTCCGGCACGCGCCTTGTTGACCTCCTGCAGGCACGCACGCATCGAGATGCCCTCGACGATGATGCCGAACACCAGCACGCCCGCGGCCCACCACCACTGCGTCAGCGGCTCGGGCGACTGCAGCTTGTGGATGCCTTCGTACAGGGAAAACATCCCGCCGACGGTGAACAGCATCACCGCGACCAGGAACGACCAGAAGTAGATCGCCTTGCCGTAGCCGAGCGGATATTCCGGGGTGGGCGGGCGCTGCGACTGCTTCATGCCAAGCAACAGCAGGCCCTGGTTGCCGCAGTCCGCCAGCGAGTGGACGGTCTCGGCGAGCATCGCGCTCGAGCCGGTCACGAACGCCG
>CAMPJU010000127.1 GCA_946886995.1 uncultured Lysobacteraceae bacterium | reverse complement strand
CGCGCGATACGCTGCTGTACCTCGGAGCCACGCGTGAGCGCACGCTGGGGGGGCTCCAGCCGGAGGTCCAGTCCGAGGAGGCGCGGGCGTTGCGCTCGCTCGACGATCTCGGGGCGCTTCGCCGCGACGCCCGGGGTGGCGAACTCCTGCTCGACGGCACCGCATACCGTGGCCTCGACGCGACGACGTTCGCCCTACAGGACAGCGCCGGACTGCTGTCGCTCGTGGCACCGTCGGCGGTCGACCTCGACCGGTTCCTCGACTGGGCGGGGGTCGCGCGCGAGGACATCCCGCCGCTGCGCGACGCGTTGCTCGACTACGCCGACTCGGATGCGCTGCGGTCGCTGCATGGCGCCGAGGCGCGCGAGTACGAGCGCGAGTCGCTGCCCGCGCCGCCGAACCGTCGCCTCTTGCTGCCTGCCGAAGCGATGCGGGTCATGGGCTGGGCGGAACTCCCCGATTCGCTGCACGAGGCCCTGGCGGAGGGGACGACAACCTTCTATGCCGGCGCCGTGAACCTGAACACGGTGCCGTCCGACCTGTTGCCGGTCTGGGTGCCGGGGTGTCCGAGCGCGTGCGAACTCCTGGAAACGCGACGGGCGGCGCAGCCGTTCGGCAATGCGAGCGAAGTCGAATCCCTGCTCGGCGTCCGGTTGCCCGGGGACGAGATGGTGGATTACCGGTTCCTTTCCGACAACACGCTCCGGCTCACGTTATGGAGCCGTTCGGGCTTGGCCTGGCGCATGCATGTACGATTCACGCCTCTCGCCGACCAGGTCGGGCCCTGGTCGATCCTTGCCGCCTATCCGATTTCCGCCCCGGGGACTGATGCAACTGCGCAATCAACTGGCAGCGATCTTTTCGCCGACGCGCCGCCTGGACGTTCCTGAGCAGCCGTTGGTGTCGCCCGGTGGGCGGCTGGGCGAAGTGGAATGGGTCGTGCCCCGTGCAGACTGCGATTACCGGCGGATGGATTTCTCGCGGCTGCCCGCGCGGCAGCGGGGTCCTGCGGCCAGGATCGCGGCCTTGCGGCACGCCCGTGGACCGTCGAGCTTCCACGTGGCGTGGACCGGGCCGGTCGCCCACGTCTGGACCCGGTCGCTCGCCGACGCTGACGTGGCTGCGCAGACACGCCGATGGATCCCGGAGTCGCTGTTGCGTCCGCGTCCGGTGGGCGACGGACCGCGCCTGCTGCAACAGGTCGAGGGGTACGAGGGCCAGTTCTGGCGCGACGGCACGCTTCAGGCCAGCCAGTGGTGGCCGGAGGTCCCCGCGTCCGACGCGTGGAACCGCTTCGTGCGCTCATGCGGCATGTCGCCGGGCGAGCGGGGGGTGCCGGAACCCGAACCGACTGCCTGGGCGGACCCGTGGGGTGACGGGCGCGGGCGCCTGCCGACATCGCCAGCCGCGCTGGAACGCTGGGCCTGGCATGGGGTGGTGGGCGTGATCGTCCTGGCGCTGGGCTGGCAACTTGCCGCGGACGTGCGCTGGGCCATGGCGCAGGCGTCCATCGATGCCCGGACCGAGTCGTTGCGCATCAAGGCGGCACCCCTGCTGGACGCGCGCGAGCGGGCCGAGCGCAACTCGGACGCGATCGCCGCGCTGCAGGCGTTGCAGCCCGCGCGAAACGACTATGACCTGGTGGCCGCGGTCATCGCACCGCTTCCGGAGGACACGCGCCTGCTCGGATGGCAGCGCGAGGGCGACAAGCTGCAGGCGGACATCGAGTCCTCCGCAAGCGATCCGAGGATCTACGTGACCGCATACGCCGACAACCCGGTGTTGCGCGACGTGGTCGCGACCCCTGGCGACGGACGCATGGTGCGGTTGGCGTTCGACCTGCCCGACGAAGGCGCCGCGCCGTGATCCAAGCCAAGGTCAATGAGTTCGTGCACGAATGGCGCGGCAACCGACGGCTCCGGTTGGGGGCGCTCGCTGTCCTTGCGATCCTCGGGTTGCAACTGGTGCTGTGGCGCAGCGATGCACGTGCCGCGCGGGTGGAGGAATATCGACGCGGGGCAGAGCTCCTCGCACGGATCGAGAGTGCCAGCCGGGAGTCGGCCTGGATCCAGCGCGCCGCCGCCACCGAGCAAGTGCTCCAGGCCCAGCTCGCATCCATCCCGGTCGTCGACAGCGACGGCCTGGCGCAGGCGGAAATGCAGGCCTGGCTCAGCGACCTCGCCGCGCTCGCCGGCATCCCGGACCCGACCGTCCGCGTCGAGAACGCGATCGCCGTGGAAGGGCATCCCGACCTGTGGCAGGTGCTCGGCCGGCTGGACGGGACGGTCCCGGCCGGAGGCATCCAGGTCCTGGTGCGGACGCTCTCTGCGGCGGGTCCCTGGTTCCAGGTCGAGCGCCTCGAACTGCAGGACGGCAGGGGGGCCAGGTTGTCCATGGTCCTTCGCGGCTATTTCCGGGAAGGCGAGGCCGTGGCGAACGCGCGGCGCCCGGCGGACCTGCCGGCAGGCGCGCCGGAAACGACCTCCGGCCCGCTGCTGGCCGCCCGCCGCAACCCGCTCGCGGGGCCGGATGGGGCCGCGGCGACCAGCCCGGCCCAGGTCTCGTCCGTCGGGACATCGCGGGAACCGGGTGCCGTGACCGACACCTCCCGGTCCGGCGCGCGCAGCGCCATGGGTGGGCGATTCCCGCCCGAGCACCAGCGCGACGATGCGAACGTGCCCCGAGACGAGCCTCGACGATCCGCACGCGAGCGACGGCAACCATCGCACGTCCGCCCGGATGCGACGCGTGGGACGGGCAACCGGACGACCGTTCCGGACGCGTCCGGCCGTGGCTCCATCCAGCGTGCTCCCGACAAGGGCGGTGGCGACCGCCCGCGGGACTGGGACCGGGGCGGCCAATGATGCGGTGGATGCGGCCGCTCGTCGGCGCGACGGCCTGCGCCTTGCTCGGTGCGCTGGCATGGCTGGTGTTCGGTGGAGGCCCCGGCACCGTGGAGGAACCGGTTCGCGACGACGGTGCGTGGGAGCTGCCCGCCACTGCCGCGCGTGATCTGGCGCCGAGCGATGACGTCTGGGCCGGGCGACGGCCCTGGGGTGCGGTTGCGGGGGGTGCCGAGGGACCCGCCGAAGCGGAACCCCCGCCGGCGATCCCGGTCGGCACGGCCCGCGAGCGCGATGGACGGCTCGCGGTCTTCCTCGCTC
Organism: uncultured Lysobacteraceae bacterium; assembly: GCA_946886995.1. The sequence goes on along the minus strand of CAMPJU010000127.1, from coordinate 1,766 downwards.
CGGACGGCACCACCGCGCGGTTGCGCGTGGGTGACGAGATCCCGGGTGGTGGACGCGTCGACGCGGTCACCGAATCCAACGTGTCATGGACCGACCCGCGTGGCGACAGGCATGAACAACGCCTGCTCGTCGACCCCTTGCCCTTTCAGGCGAATTCCCGATGATCCCAACCCGCTTCCTCCGCGTGACGTGCCTTTGGTTTCTGGCGACCTTGCTGGCCGGCTGCGCCACACGGCCGCCTGAATTCCCGGAGCCCCTTCGTCCGCCGGTCGCCGTCGGATCCGAAACGTCCGAGCAGCCGCCGACCCGTGAACGCGTCGTAGAAGGGCCGACAGTCGAGGGTGCGCAAGCGACTGTCCCATCGCGCGAGACGGCCGCGATCGCGCCGGACATCCCCAGCAGGGACCCCGTTTCGCTGGTGATCGACGGCATGCCCCTCCCGGCCTTCATCAACGTGGTGTTCGGTGAGGAGCTCGGATTCCCCATTGAGATCGACCAGTCGGTTCGCGCCCGCCAGGAACTGGTGAGCCTGCGTTTCACCGACCCCCAGCCGCCTGAAAAGGTCTTCCTCATTGCCGAGCAGATCCTTGCCGACTACGGCATCGACGTGACCCAACGGGGCGACTTCCTGCGGTTCTCGCCCGCGGCCGACCCGGCTTCCGGCACGCCTACGCTCATCACCACCCGCTCGCTGCCGGACGTGCCGGCAGGGCAGCGCCCGGTATTCGTGGCGGTTCCGCTGAACGCCTCCGAGCCTGGGCGCATCGCGGGCCAGGTCCGTTCCCTGCTGGGCAACCAGTCCGTGACCCTCACCGAGATGCTCGACGCCAATGCGCTTCTGATCAGCGGCACCGGCGACGAGGTCCAGGTGGCGATGGAAGCCGTGCTCACCCTGGACCGCCCGTCGTTGCGCGACAGGCATTCGTTGCGGATCAACCCGCTCTACCTGCCGGTGGACCAGCTGGCGGACGAGCTGCGCGAAGTACTCGAGGCACAGGGCTACAGCGTCCGCGATGGCGCGGGCAGCAGCGGCGTGCTGGCATTCGTTCCCGTGGCCTCGGCCAACGCACTCGTCGTCTTCAGCGAATCCCAGGAGGCGCTGGACGCCGTCCGCCAGTGGACGGTGGCCCTGGACCAGCCAACGGACGACGGCGGCAGTGGCGGGGTGTACCTGTACGCCGCCCGCCACACCACCGTCGAAACGCTGATGCCCATCCTGCAGTCGCTCGTGGGCGGCACGTCGGCGCCTGGGGGCACCGGTTCGGGGTTCGGGAGCGGTACCGACGATCCCGCAACCCAGGACGCCACGTCCAGCAACCAGAGCGTCGGCACCAGCTTCGGCGGCGCAGGCGGGCAGGTCGCGGTCGACCCGGTCCGCAACGTGATCGTCTTCCAGGGCGACCCCCAGCGATGGCGCGCCATCCGTGACGTGCTCGCGCGCCTGGACCAGCCGGCGCGGCAGGTGGTCATCGAGGTGACCGTGGCCGAGGTCACGCTCAGCGACGAGTTGAGCCATGGCATCGAATGGGCGCTGGAGAACGTCAACTTCGCCGGCATGTCAGGGCCGCTGACGGGCCTGGCCGGCGGCGCGGCCAACTCCGGCGGCCTTGTCTGGCAGGCGATATCGGGCTCGGGGCAGGTCAGCGCGATCCTCAACCTGTTCGGCAAGGACAGTCGCGTGACGATCCTGTCCACGCCGAGGCTGATGGTAAAGAGCGGCGAGACCGCCAGCATCGACGTCGGCACCGAAGTGCCGATCATCACCA
>CAMPJU010000126.1 GCA_946886995.1 uncultured Lysobacteraceae bacterium | reverse complement strand
CTCGCGCTCACCGTCGAGTCGCAGCGTGCCCGGGTCGTCGCACTTGCGCAGGCGCTGGAGCGGATGGGCAGCCAGCGCGGCCAGCTGGACAGCCGGCTCGGCGAGATCGCCACGCAGCTCTCCGCGGGCGACGCGCCCGTGCAGGCGCTCGAGGCCGAGCGCCAGGCCGCGCTGGAGGATCGCGTGCGCACGGAGAAGGCGCTCGCCGAGGCGCGTTCGCTGCTCGAGGGCATCGACAACGAAATGCGTACCTTCGAGCAGACCCGCCACCAGCGCGAGGAACAGGCGTTGGCGCAACGCGAGGCCATCTCGCAGCGCAAGCTGGACCAGCAGGCGCTGGTGATCCGGGCCGACCAGCTTGCTTCCGCCGTCGCCGAGGCGGGGTTCGTGCTCGACGACGTGGTCTCCACGCTTGCGGACGATGCCTCGGTCGCGGACTGGGAAAAGGCGGTCACCGATTTCGACGCGAAGCTGCGGCGCCTGGAGCCGGTCAACCTGGCCGCGATCCAGGAGCATGCGGAGGCCGCGCAGCGCAAGGATTACCTGGATGCGCAGGACGCCGACCTCAACGGCGCGCTGGAAACCCTCGAGGACGCGATCCGCAAGATCGACCGCGAGACCCGGGGCCGCTTCAAGGACACCTTCGACCGGGTGAACGCCGGCGTGCAGTCGATCTATCCGCGGCTGTTCGGCGGCGGCCATGCCTACCTGGAGCTGACCGGCGAGGACCTGCTGGATACGGGCGTGGCGATCATGGCGCGGCCGCCCGGCAAGCGGGTGTCGAGCATCTCGCTGCTGTCGGGTGGCGAGAAGGCGATGACCGCGGTGGCGCTGGTGTTCGCGATCTTCCAGCTGAACCCGGCACCGTTCTGCCTGCTCGACGAGGTCGACGCGCCGCTGGACGAGGCGAACGTCGGCCGCTTCACGGCCATGGTCAGCGAGATGAGCGAGGCGGTACAGTTCCTGTTCGTGACCCACAACAAGGCCACGATGGAAGCCGCCCACCAGCTGTCCGGCGTCACCATGCGCGAGCCTGGCGTGAGCCGCCTGGTCTCGGTGGACCTGGCCGAAGCCGCCCGCCTGGCCGGCGCGGCGTGAGAGGACTGGGAGAAGATCCGGGATGAGCGACATCAACATGCTGCGCATCGCGATCCTGCTGGCCGGCGTCGGCCTGGTGCTGGCGATCTGGTTCTTCGGGCGCCCCAGGCGCGCGCAGCAGGGCAGGCGCACCGGTACCGGCGGGCACGGCGCGCGGGTCGAGCCATCGCTGGGCGCGCAACTCGAGGACGAACTGGCCAGGGACGCCGGGACCACGGGCGAAGCCACGCTGCAGAGCGAGCTGGACCTGTTCGACCGCACGCTGGAAGGCGAGGGTGGCGCGGAGGAGCTCGGCCGGCGGGAGACCGAGGACTTCGACAAGATCGTCTCGCTGTACGTCGCGGCACGCGCCGGCGCCAAGCTGCGCGGCCCGGACATCGTGGTGGCTGCCGAGAAGGCCGGCCTGGTCTACGGGCACATGCACGTGTTCCACCGGCTGGTCGAGGGGCACCCGGAGCGCGGGCCGATCTTCAGCGTCGCCAACATCCTCAAGCCGGGCAGTTTCGACATGGCGAACATCCAGTCGCTGGAGACGCCGGCGATCGCCTTCTTCCTGACCCTGCCGGCCCCCGTCCCGGCGCTGGACGCCTGGGAAACCATGCTGCCCACCGCCCAGCGGATGGCGGAGCTGCTCGACGGCGTCCTGCTCGACGAACAGCGCAATGCACTGGGACGCCAGCGCATCGCGCACATCCGCGACGAACTGCGCGCGTACGACCGCCAGCACGAGGCGCCGCCACCGATCCGCCCCGGCCGCTGGTAACCGCCCATGAGCGACGCAGCTGCACGCGTTGCCGGGTTGAGGCGGAAGCTCGACGAGGCGAACCACCGTTATTACGTGCTCGATGACCCGGCGATGCCGGACGCGGAGTACGACGCACTGCTGCGCGAGCTCCAGGCGCTGGAGTCGGCACACCCGGAACTGGTGACGGCCGATTCCCCCACGCAGCGGGTGGGCGCGACACCTTCCGGTGCGTTCGCCCCGGTCAGGCACGCGGTGCCGATGCTGTCGCTGGGCAATGCGTTCACGGACGAGGAAGTCGCCGGCTTCGTGCGCCGCATCGAGCGCAGGCTCGACCGGGCCGAGCCGGTGTTTTCCGTGGAACCCAAGCTCGACGGCCTGGCGATCAGCCTGCGCTACGAAGGCGGGCACTTCGTCCAGGGCGCGACCCGCGGCGACGGCGCGACCGGCGAGGATGTCACCGCGAACCTGCGCACGATCCGGGCGATCCCCCTCGTGCTGCGGGGAGAAGGATGGCCCGCCGTGCTGGAAGTCCGTGGCGAGGTGTACATGCCGCTCGACGCGTTCCGCCGCTACAACGAACGCGCGCTGGCCGAGGGCGGCAAGGTGCTGGCCAACCCCCGCAACGGTGCCGCCGGATCCCTCCGCCAGCTGGACCCGCGCGTGTCCGCGCAACGACCGCTGGCGTTCTATGCGTACGCCGTCGGCGTGGTCGAGGGTGGCGCGTTGCCGGAGTCCCACTCCGAAACGCTTCGCTGCCTGCGCGACTGGGGGCTGCCGGTGAGTCCGGAGAACGACGTGGTGTCGGGCGCGGACGGCCTGCTGGGCTACTACCGGCGCATCGGCGAGCGCCGGGACGCACTGCCGTTCGACATCGACGGCGTGGTCTACAAGCTGGACGACTACGCCGGCCAGGAGGCGATGGGCTTCGTGTCGCGCGCGCCGCGCTGGGCGCTCGCGCACAAGTTCCCCGCCCAGGAGCAGGCGACGGTGGTCGAGTCGATCGAGGTCAACGTGGGGCGGACCGGTGCGGTCACCCCGTGGGCCCTGATGCGCCCGGTGCAGGTCGGTGGCGTCACCGTCACCCGGGCGACCCTGCACAACGCCGACCAGGTGGCGCGGCTGGACGTGCGCGATGGCGACACGGTGATCGTGCGGCGCGCCGGTGACGTGATACCGGAAGTCGTCCGCGTGGTGGTGGAAGAGCGGCCCAGGGGCACGAAACCGTGGCAGATGCCGGCCACGTGTCCTGTCTGCGGCTCCGAGTTGGTGCGCGAGGAGGGCGACGTCGTCTGGCGTTGCTCCGGCGAGCTGACCTGCGCCTCGCAGCGTCGCGAGGCGATCGGCCACTTCGCGTCGCGTCGCGCGATGGACATCGAAGGCCTGGGCGAGCGCTACATCGAGGACCTGGTCTCGCTAGGCTACGTCGAGGCGGTGGCCGACCTGTACGGACTGACGCTCGAGGCGCTGCTGGAAATGAAACGTCGCGCCGACGAGCAGGCAGGCACGACACCGGAGACCGCCAAGTCCGGCAAGGTCGCGACTAAGTGGGCCGAGAACCTGGTCGAGGCGATCGACCGCAGCCGCCGCACCACGCTGGAGCGGTTCCTCTACGCGCTGGGCATCAACCACGTCGGCGAGAGCACGGCGAAGGCGCTGGCGGCCTGGTTCGGCGACCTCGACCTCATCCGGCACCTGCCGTGGCCCCTGTTCCGCCGCGTCCCGGACATCGGTGGCGAGGTCGCGCGCGCGATCGGGCACTTCCTGGACCAACCCGGCAACCAGCAGGCGATCGACGACCTGCTCGCGCGCGGCGTCGCCATCACCGATACGCATCCACCGTCGCCGAAGCTGCGCGAATCCCTGGGCCTGGCGTCGTTGCTGGTCGACCTGGAGATTCCGAAGGTGACCGCGAAGCGGGCCGAGCAACTCGCCGCGGCCTTCCCGGCCGCGGAAGCACTCATGTCGGCCGGCGAAGCCGCGTGGGTGGAGGCGGGCCTGCCGACGGACACGGCCGCTTCGCTGGCGGAGTGGCTGTCGGATCCTGTGTGCGCGCGGCTGTTGTCGGCGTCGTGGCAATCGATCCTCGGGCTGCTGGACCGGATTCCCGCGGCGGCCGACGTGGTCGCCGGCCCGCTCGACAACCAGGTCGTCGTGCTCACGGGCACGCTGGAATCCATGGGGCGGGACGACGCGAAGTCGCGCCTGGAAGCGCTCGGCGCGAAGGTCGCCGGCAGCGTGTCGAAGAAGACCGCGTTCGTGGTGGCGGGCGAGGCCGCGGGGTCCAAGCTTGCCAAGGCCGCCGTGCTCGGGATCGAGGTCTGGGACGAGGCGCGGCTGCTCGCCTTCCTTTCGAAACACGAATGACCGCGCCGCAACCGCCCGACTGGCGACCGTCCGGCACGTTCGACGCGCTTCGCCTGCGCGCCGCGCTCAACGCGCGAATCCGGGATTTCTTCGCCGGGCGCGGCGTCATCGAAGTGGAGACGCCGGTCCTGTCGGTGGCGGGCAACACCGAACCGAACATCGCGTCCTTCGCGCTCGGGTTCTCCGGGCGCACCGACGGCGCTCCTCGAACGCGATGGCTGCGCACCTCGCCGGAACACCCGTTGAAGCGCCTGCTCGCCGCGGGCTTCGGCGACTGCTACGAACTCGGCCGGGTCTTCCGTGACGGCGAGGCCGGCGGTCGCCACAACCCCGAGTTCACGATGCTCGAGTGGTATCGCACCGGCTGGGACCATCACGCGCTGGCCGTCGAATGCGCGATGCTCGTGCAGGACGCGATGGCGCTGGCCGGAAGGTCGACCACCCTGGTCGACACCAGCTATCGCGCGATGTACCGCGACCGCCTCGGCCTCGACCCCATGACTGCGAACGAGGACGCGCTGCGCACCGCACTCGGCGATGTCGCGATCGACCCCGCGGGCCTGACGCGCGACGACTGGCTGGACCTGTTGATGACCCACCGCCTGCAACCCGGCTTCCCGCGCGACCAGTTGCTAGTGGTCCACGATTTCCCGGCATCGCAATGTGCGCTCGCCCGGTTGCGCAAGGACGGCGACGGCGTCGCGGTGGCGGAACGGTTCGAGCTCTACCTGGGGCCGCTGGAGCTCGCCAACGGCTACCACGAGCTGGCCGATGCGGAGGAGCAGGGCGCGCGCTTCGACGCCGACCTGCGGCGCCGCGCTGCAC
>CAMPJU010000125.1 GCA_946886995.1 uncultured Lysobacteraceae bacterium | reverse complement strand
TCATCGACGGCGTCGAACTGGCCGCACCCAAGGGTTCGATGATCATCCAGGCGGCGGACCGGGCGGGCATCCCGATCCCGCGCTTCTGCTACCACGACAAGCTGTCGATCGCGGCGAACTGCCGGATGTGCCTGGTCGAGGTCGAGAAGATGGGCAAGCCGGCGCCCGCATGCGCCACGCCCGTGATGGACGGCATGCAGGTGCGCACGCGCAGCGACAAGGCGCTGAAGGCGCAGCGCAACGTGATGGAGTTCCTGCTCATCAACCATCCGCTCGACTGCCCGATCTGCGACCAGGGCGGCGAATGCGAGCTGCAGGACCTGTCGCTCGGCTATGGCCGTTCGGTCAGCCGCTTCGCCGAGCGCAAGCGGGTGGTCGCCGACGAGGACCTGGGTCCGCTGGTGTCCAGCGACATGACCCGCTGCATCCAGTGCACGCGCTGCATCCGCGTGACCGGCGAGATCGCCGGCACCCATGAGCTGGGCGGCATGATGCGCGGCGAGAACCTGCAGATCGGGACGTACGACGGCAAGCCGCTGACGACCGAGCTCTCCGGCAACGTGATCGACGTCTGCCCGGTCGGCGCGCTGACCAACAAGGTGTTCCGGTTCCGCGCCCGCCCGTGGGAGCTGGTCGCGCGCGAATCGCTCGGCTACCACGACGCGCTGGGCAGCAACCTCTTCCACCACGTGCGTCGTGGCGAGGTCATGCGCAGCGTTCCGCGCGACAACGACGACGTCAACGAGTGCTGGCTGTCGGACCGCGACCGCTACGCGCACCAGGGCCTGTATGCCGACGACCGGGCGGTCGCGCCGATGGTGCGCGACGGGGATGGCTGGCGCACGACGACCTGGGAAGAGGCACTGGGCAGGGCCGCGACGATCCTGCGCGACAACGCCGCGGACGACCTCGGGATCCTGGTCCACCCGGCGACCTCCAACGAGGAGGGCGCGCTGCTGGCGCGCCTGGCCGAAGCGCTGGGCACCGGGAACCTCGACCACCGCGTCGGCCAGTGCGACCTGTCGGCCGACGGTATCGCCGAGCCTTTCGCGACGCCCGTGGCGGCGATCGACGGCGCGGACCACGTGGTCATCGTCGGCAGCAACCTGCGCCACGAAGTGCCGTTGCTGCACCAGCGCGTGCGCAAGGCATTCCTGCGCGGGGCGAAGGTGCACGTGGTCAACCCGGTCGACTTCGACTTCGCGTTCGACATCGCCGGCCGGCACGTCATGGCGCCGGCCTGGATGGCGCGCGCGCTCGGCGGCCAGGCGCTGCGCGATGCGCTGTCCGGAGCGTCCAATGCCGTGGTGCTGCTCGGCGCGGTCGCCGAGACCGGCCCGCATGCCGGCGCCATCCGCGCTGCCGCCCGCGCGTTCGCGGCGGCGACCGGTGCGTCGCTGTGCCGCATCCCGCAGGGCGCCAATGCGGTCGGCCTGGCGCGTCACGGCGTGCTGCCGAAGTCGCGGGACGCACGCACGATGCTCGCCGAGCCTCGCAGCGGGTACCTGCTGCATGGCATCGAGCCCGGCCTCGATTTCGCGGAACAGGCGACCGCCATGGCCGCGCTGGGCCGCGCCCAGGTGGTTGCCTGCACTGCGTTCGCCTGCGAGTCGACCCTTGCGGTCGCCGACGTGATCCTGCCGATCGGGCTGCTGCCCGAGATCGATGCGACGCTCACCAACCTGGAAGGGCGCGACCAGCGTGCACAGGCGGCCGGTCGGCTGCCCGGCGAAGCGCGTCCGGGCTGGCGGGTGCTGCGTGCGCTGGGCGGCGAGCTTGGCGCGGACGGCTTCGACTTCACCGACATGACCGGCTTGCTGGCTTCCATCGAGCTGCATGCGGGCGCCGCTTCCGCAGCGCAGGCGTCTCGCGGGGAGCGCAACGCTGAAGCGGCTCCTGCGAGCGCGCAGGACGACGAGGGGCTGGAGCTCGTGTCGACCGCGGGCATCTACCGCAGCGATGCGGTCGTCCGGCGTTCCGCCGCGCTGCAGGCGCATCCGCTCAACCGCGGTCCGCGGATCGCGGTCCACCCGGCCGATGCGCGCGCGTCCGGCCTTGCGGACGGGGCGATGGCCAGGGTCGTGAACGGCGCAGGCACCGCCACGTTGCCGGTCGAGGTCAGCGACAAGGTCGCGCAGGGCGTTGCTTGGGTCGAATCCGGTCACGCGGCGACCGCGGGCCTCGGCGCCGGGCGCGTCCGCGTGGAGGCCGTCAAGTGATCGACGCCATCCACGACTTCCTGCTGTCCTTCGGCCTGCCGGGCGCGCTCGCCTGGATCGTCCTGAAGATCCTCGCGATCGCCGTGCCGGTGATCGTGAGCGTCGCTTTCTACGTCGTGTGGGAGCGCAAGCTGATCGGCTGGATGCACGTGCGCCATGGCCCGATGTACATCGGGTTGGGCCTGCTGCAGGCCTTCGCCGACGTCTTCAAGCTGTTGTTCAAGGAAGTCATCCAGCCGTCGAGCGCGCACAAGGTGCTGTACCTGCTCGCGCCGCTGGTCGTGCTCGCGCCCGCCTTCGCCGCGTGGGCCGTCGTGCCGTTCGACTACCAGGTGGTGCTGTCGAACGCGAACGCCGGCCTGTTGTACCTGCTGGCGATGACCTCGCTCGGTGTCTACGGCGTGATCCTGGCCGGCTGGGCCTCCAACTCCAAGTACGCGTTCCTCGGCGCGATGCGCTCGGCCGCGCAGGTGGTCAGCTACGAGATCGCGATGGGCTTCGCGCTGGTCGGGGTGATGGTCGGGGCGGGCAGCCTGAACCTGAGCACGATCGTGCTGGCGCAGGCGGGCGACCTCGGGCCGCTCGAATGGTTCTGGCTGCCGCTGCTGCCGCTGTTCGTCATCTTCTTCGTGTCCGGCGTGGCCGAGACCAACCGCGCGCCGTTCGACGTGGTCGAGGGCGAAAGCGAGATCGTGGCGGGGCACATGGTCGAGTACTCCGGTTCGGCGTTCGCGCTGTTCTTCCTGGCCGAGTACGCCAACATGATCCTGGTCAGCTTCCTGACCGCGACCTTCTTCGTCGGCGGCTGGCTCAGCCCGTTCCACGGCATGGGCATCCCGTTCCTGTCCGTGGACGGCTGGTGGTGGCTGTTCGCGAAGGTGTTCTTCTTCGCCAGCTGCTTCATCTGGTTCCGGGCGACCTTCCCGCGCTACCGCTACGACCAGATCATGCGGCTGGGCTGGAAGGTCTTCATCCCGCTGAGCATCGCCTGGATCGTGGTCGCGGCGCTGCTGGCGTACTACGGCGTGTTCGAGGCAGGGCGGTGATGCGCGATTCGCTTCCAGGCAGGATCTTCGACTGGTTCCGGCGGCTGCTGCTGATCGAGCTGCTGCAGGGCCTGTGGCTGACGCTCAAGTACCTGTTCCGTCCCAAGTACACGCTGATGTACCCGATGGAGAAGACGCCGCAGTCGCCGCGCTTCCGCGGCATCCATGCGCTGCGCCGCTATCCCAACGGCGAGGAGCGCTGCATCGCCTGCAAGCTGTGCGAGGCGGTGTGCCCGGCGCTGGCGATCACCATCGATTCGGAGCAGCGCGAGGACGGCACCCGCCGCACCACCCGCTACGACATCGACCTGTTCAAGTGCATCTATTGCGGATTCTGCGAGGAGTCCTGCCCGGTCGACTCGATCGTGGAGACGCACATCCACGAGTACCACTTCGATCGGCGCGGCCAGAACATCGTCACCAAGCCGCAGCTGCTGGCGATCGGCGACCGGCTCGAGGCCGAGATCGCCGAGCGCCGCGCCGCCGACGCGCCGTTCCGTTGAGGCCACCCGCATGAGTTTCGAACTGCTCGCCTTCTACGCCTTCGCCACCGCCGCGGTCCTGTCCGCGCTGGCGGTGATCGGTGCGCGCAATCCCGTGCATTCGGCGCTGTGGCTGGTGCTCACCTTCTTCTCGGTGGCCTGCACCTGGCTGCTGGCCGGTGCGGAGTTCCTGGGCGTCGCGCTGATCCTGGTGTACGTCGGCGCGGTGATGGTGCTGTTCCTGTTCGTGGTGATGATGCTCGACATCGACCTCGTGCCGCTGCGCGAGGGCTACGTGCGGTACCTGCCGGTGGGGCTTGCGGTCGCGGTGGTGATGCTGCTGGAGATCCTTGCGCTGGTCGGCATCTCGGCGCGGATGGACGCCCTGCCGGCTGATCCCGCGCTCGCCGCCGGCATGTCCAATACCGAATGGATCGCACGGACCCTGTTCACGCGGTTCCTGCTCCCGTTCGAGGTCGCGGCGCTGATCCTGACCGTGGCGGTGATCGCGGCGGTGACCCTGACGCTGCGCAAGCGCAGCGGCAACAAGACCCAGGATCCGGGCGCGCAGGCGCGGGTCCGCGCCGCCGACCGCGTGCGGCTGGTCAGCATGGCCGCCTCGCCGCGCCAGGGCGCGCCATCGCGTCCGGCCCCCGACCAGGAGGGAACCCCATGAGCCTGCTCGGAGCCGACCTGGCCCTAGGCCACTACCTCGCGCTCGGCGCGGCGCTGTTCTGCATCAGCGTGGCCGGCATCTTCCTCAACCGGAAGAACGTGCTGATCCTGCTGATGTCGATCGAGCTGATGCTGCTGGCGGTGAACATCAACTTCATCGCGTTCTCGCGGCACCTCGGCGATGCCTCGGGCCAGGTCTTCGTGTTCTTCATCCTCACCGTGGCCGCGGCCGAGGCCGCCATCGGCCTGGCGATCCTGGTCACCCTGTTCCGCAACCGGCGCACGATCAACGTGGCCGAGATCGACACACTGAAGGGCTGAGCCGATGCCGGGCGCAGAAGTCGCACTCTCGAAATCGGTCCTGCTCTGGATCGTCCTGGCGCCGCTGCTTGGCGCGGTCGTGGCCGGCCTGTTCGGCCGCAGGATCGGCCGTGCCGGCGCGCACTGGGTGACGATCCTGGGCGTGGCGGCCAGCTTCGCCATGTCGGCCTGGGTGCTGTGGCAGCTGGTGGGGCAGGGCGCAGCGCCGTTCAACGAGGACATCTACACCTGGTTCCAGGTGGGCGGCTACGAGGCGCACGTCGGCTTCCTGGTCGACAACCTGACCGCGATGATGATGGT
>CAMPJU010000124.1 GCA_946886995.1 uncultured Lysobacteraceae bacterium | reverse complement strand
GCGGCGGGACCACATGCTGGCCCACATGCCGCGCAGCGCCATCGGCACCACGGGCACCGGGCGGCCGGCGGCGTTGGCGCGCGCCAGGATGCGTTCGACGCCCGATTTGAACGCCGCGATCTCGCCGTCGGACGTCAGCCGGCCTTCGGGGAAGATGCCCACCAGTTCGCCTTCGGCCAGCGCCGCATCCACCGCGTCGAACGCGCGCTGCATCAGTTCCGGGTCCTCCCGCGCGCCGGCGATCGGGATCGCCTTGGCAGTGCGGAAGATCCACCGCATCACCGGCACGTTGAAGATCCGCCAGTACATGACGAAGCGCACCGGCCGCGGCACCACGCCGGCCAGGATCAGCGCATCCATGTAGCTGACGTGGTTGCACACCAGCAGGGCGGGGCCCTCGTCCGGCACGTGTTCCTCGACGCCGCGCACGCGCAGGCGGTACAGCGACTTCACCAGCAACCAGCTGAGGAAGCGCATCAGGAACTCGGGCACCAGCAGGAAGATCCACAGCGACACCGCGACGCTCGCGATGGCCAGCGCCAGGAACAGCTGCGGCAGCGTCCAGCCCAGCGCGTCCTGCAGCGCGATGCCGCCGACCGCGGCGGCCACGATGAACACCGCGTTCTGGATGTTCATGCCGGCGATCGCGCGCGAGAGTTCCTGCCGCGGCGTGCGCGACTGGATCAGCGCGAACAGCGGCACCACGTAGAAGCCCGAGAACAGCCCGATGCCGGCGAGGTCGGCGACGGTGCGCCACGCGCCCGGCGTGTCGAGGAAGCCGCCGACGGACAGCTGCGACGCGATCGCCGGCGCCTGCCGCGACAGCGCCAGGTCGAGGATGCAGGCCGTCATGCCGATCGCGCCCAGCGGCACCAGGCCGATCTCCACCGTGCGCGCGGACAGCTTCTCGCACAGCAGCGAACCCACGCCAACGCCGATGGAAAACACTGCCAACGCGAACACGTACAGCGTCGGCGTGCCGCCCAGGTACGTCTCCGCGTACAGCGGCAGGTTGCCGGTGAGGATCGTGCCGGTGAACCAGAACCACGACACGCCCAGCACCGCGTTGCGCACCGCCGGCTGCCTGCGGGTGAGGCGCCATACCTTCAGCGACTCGGGAATCGGGTTCCACTGCACGCGCAGGTCGGGGCAGGCCGCGGGCACGGGTGGGATCTTCCGACTCAGGAGATTCCCGAGGATCGCCAGCGCAACCACCGACACGCCGGCGGCCACCGGCCCGACGGTCCCCGCCACCGCGAAGATCAACCCGCCATAGAGCATCCCCAGCAGGATCGAGATCGACGTCCCCATCTCGACCAGGCCGTTGCCGCCGGTCAACTCCTCAGGCTTCAGCACCGCCGGAAGGATCGAATACTTCACCGGCCCGAACAGCGTCGACTGCACGCCCGTCGCGAACAGCGCCCCCAGCAGCACCCGCATGTCCTGCAGCAGGAAGCCCACCGCCGCGATCGCCATGATCGCGATCTCCATCGCGGTGGTGATGCGGATCAGCCGCGCCTTCTCCAGCTTCTCCGCGATCTGTCCCGCGGTCGCGGAGAACAGGAAGTACGGCAGGATGAACACCGCCGGCGCCAGTTGCGTGTACATCCCGCGGTCGGCCTGCGCGATCGCCATGTAGCCCAGCAGGCCGATGATGGCCTGCCGGAACACGTTGTCGTTGAAGGCGCCGAGCGCCTGCACCAGGAAGTAGGGCAGGAACCGGCGCTGGCGGAGCAGGGCGAACTGGGACTGGGCCATCCGTCAGTGAGCTTACGCCTGCGCCACGCCCGTGACGCGGAAGCGCGTCGTCCGCCCGCCGGGCAGCGGCCATTCGATGGTCTGCCCGATCGACAGGCCCAGCAGCGCCGCGCCAACGGGCGAGAGGATCGACACGTCGCCGGGCCGGCCGGCCGACTCCCGCGGATACACCAGGCGTGCGTCATGCGTCGCGCCGCTCTGCTCGTCGACGAACGACACGACCGAATGCATCGTGACCACGTCCGCGGGCATGTCGGCAGGCGCGCGCAGCTCCGCCCTCGCCAGTTCCTCCTCCAGGCGCGCCGCGACCGCGGCGGCGTCTCCATGGGCGTGCTCGAGGACGGCTTCGAGCCGGGCGGCGACGTCGGTGGCGATGATGATGGCGGGCGGGCGGTCCACGGCGATCTCCCAAAGAAAAAGGGCAGGCGCTCGCACGCCAGCCCGGTCGGTTCACTGGCGCCAAGCTTGCCACTTTCCACGGGAACTGCAATCCGGTGCGGCAGTGGCACCGCCCCCCTGTGGGAGTCGGTTCAGCGGCGAGCTTTGCCCCCGACCCGATACACCGCTGGCTGTTCGTGCACGGCACTCCCCCCACGCAACCGCAGCCGCCCCCGCAACCATTCCGCAAAATCGGCTTCCGAAATCCCGCCCGCAGCGAGATCGGTAAACACGGGGTACAGCTCCAGGTCCGTCGCCTCGAGCGCGGCGCCATTGAGGATCAGGAACGTTTCGCAGGCGACAGCCGCCGTTCGCTTGTTGCCGTCCACGAACGGATGATTCCGCGAAAGGCCGAACGTCAGCGAAGCGGCGAGCGAGGCCAGGTCCGGCGGCGGATCACCGTACGCGTGCAACTGCTGGGGCTTGGCCAATGCAGAGTCGAGCAGGCCGTCGTCGCGGACGCCGGTCCCCCCGCCATGCTCGGAAAGTTGGCGCTCATGGATGGCCAGCGCCAGTGCGCGCGTGATCCAGATGATCACGGCTACTGCGCCAGCTTGTGCAACAGCGTCCTACGCCGGCGCATCACGTCCTCGGCCACCTCCATCTGCGCCGCCAATTCCGGGTCGTAGGCCGTCAGCCGGACGCCGTCAGGAGTCTCGATGGCATACAGCTCGTCGCCCTTTTCCAGGCGCAGCCGCGCCAGCAGTTCCTTGGGCAGGATGACGCCGGCCGAATTGCCGATGGTGGTGATCTTGAGCTTCATGGGCGTGTCTCCGGGGCGTTATAACGAAGGTTATACGCACCCCGCGGCGGCTGCAACGCCCGCAACGCACCGTGCCACCGATTCACGACCCGGCCTGCACACCGCGGCGTAGCCTGCCCGGATGGACGCCGAAACCCTCATGCCCGCCGCCTTCCTCGGCCACGGCAGCCCCATGAACGCATTGGAACGGAACAGGTACACCGAGGCCTGGCGGGCCTTCGGCGCCTCGGTGCCGCGGCCGCGCGCGATCCTGATGGTGTCGGCCCACTGGTACGAGGGCATGACCGCGGTGACCGCCATGCCGCGGCCGAAGACCATCCACGACTTCTTCGGGTTCCCCAAGCCGCTGTTCGAGGTGCAGTACCCCGCGCCCGGCCTGCCGGAGCTGGCGGAGGAGGTTGCGGAGGTGGCGAAGCCCGAGCACGTCGGCGCGGACCTGGACAGCTGGGGCCTGGACCACGGCACCTGGTCGGTGCTGGTGCACGCGTTCCCGGACGCCGACATCCCGGTGGTGCAGCTGTCGATCAACGCGCGCAAGCCGGTGGAGTACCACCTCGAGATGGGCGCGCGCCTGGCCCGCCTGCGCGAGCGCGGCGTGCTGCTGATGGCCAGCGGCAACGTCGTGCACAACCTGCGCGCGATCGACTGGCAGCAGCAGGACCATGCGTTCGACTGGAACCGGCGCTTCGACGACCAGGTGCGCGAGGTGATGACCGGTTCGCCCGACCGCGCGGCTGCGCTGGTGGAGCACCGCGATTACGCGATGTCCCACCCGACCGCCGAGCACTTCCTGCCGGCGCTGTACATCGCCGGATTCGCCGCGGAGACAGGCGAGCAGGCGAAGGGCCTGGTGGACGGTTACGCGTACGGGTCGCTGTCGATGGCGAGCTACACGGTCGGGATGCCGTGTCCGGAGCGGGAGCGGGGGTTGCCCGGCGCCGCGCCCGTGGGGACGGATGTGCCGCCGGAAGACAGCAACCTGTAGGAGGCGTCGGCCGGCCCGGCGTCGTCACGCGGGTCACCCGCGCGCTTCCCTACGCTTCCGCCGCCTTCCACCGGATGAAGCCACCATGGCCGATGAAACCCCCAAGACCCCGCTGGACCACGTCAACGACCTGACCACCCAGCTCAAGGAAATGCGCCACTACTCGAAGAACAACGTCGAGCTGCTCACCGCGCAATGGCTGCGGTTCGACGAGGGCAAGCTCAAGAAGCTGGGCGAATCGAAGACCATCGAGGACCTGATGACCCGCCAGGGCGAGTTCCACGACGCGCTGGAGGCGGCCATCGCCGAGCTGGACGAGCTGGCCGAGGAGCTGAAGCCGAAGACGGAGGACGGCTGAGGGCGGCATCCCACGGATGGAACGATCTGTGGACAGGAGGATTGTTTAATCGCTTGTGCGGAACACCGAAGATGGGGGTCACCCATCCGCATCCGCGAGGCACCTCCGATGTTCACCCGCACCCTGCTCGCCGCCGCCCTGGCCCTCGCCAGCACCACCGCCTTCGCCGACCCCGTCACCTACGGGCTCGACCCGGCCCACACCAACGTCGTGGCCAGCTGGAACCACCTGGGCTTCAGCCACCCCGTCATGCACTTCGGCGACGCCGAGGGCACCCTGGTCTACGACGCCGAGGACGTCGGCGCCTCGTCCGTGACCGTGACCCTGCCGCTGTCCGGCATGGACGGGCACGTGGACGCCTTCAACGAGCACCTGCGCAGCGCCGAGCTGTTCGACGCCGCCAAGCATCCCGAGATCACCTTCACCAGCACCCGCGTCGAGGCGGCGGGCGAGGACCGGCTGAAGATCACCGGCGAACTGACCATCAAGGGCATCACCCGGCCCGTCGTGCTGGACGCCACCCTCAACGGCCGCGGCGAGCACCCGATGGCGGGGCGGGAGGCGATCGGGTTCGATGCGACCACGACCGTGAAGCGGAGCGAGTTCGGGCTGGGGTATGCGGTGCCGGCGGTGAGTGATGAGGTGGTGTTGCGGATTACGACTGAGGGGTTGGTGCCGGAGGCTTAGTGGGCCCTAAGTCCCGGGACTTGTTGCACAACAATAGAACGGTCAGTCGTCTCGTTCGCACCGCA
>CAMPJU010000123.1 GCA_946886995.1 uncultured Lysobacteraceae bacterium | reverse complement strand
AGCAGCCGCACCGTGGCGGCGGCGGCCAGCAGGACCGGGTCCGGCGGGGCGTCGCCCGGGAGGAACTCCTCCAGGTGACGGTCGAGGTAGCCGGTGTCGATCGTGGCGCCGGTGACCGCCGGGTGGCGCACCAGCCGCTCGAGGAAGCCGATGTTCGACTTCGGCCCGGCGACCTCGGCCTGCGCCAGCGCGTCGCGCATCCGGGCGAGCGCGCGGTCGCGGTCGGCGTCATGGACGATCAGCTTGGCGATCATCGGGTCGTAGAAGATCGTGACCACGTCGCCTTCCACCACGCCCGCGTCGATCCGCACGTGCGGCCCCGTCCGCGGCAGTTCGAGTCGCAGGAGCTTGCCGGAGCCGGGCAGGAAGCCGGCTTCCGGATCCTCCGCGTACAGCCGCACCTCGATGGCGTGGCCATTGCGCGGAATGGCGTCCTGTTGGAGCGGCAGGGGCTCGCCGGCCGCGACGCGCAGCTGCCACTCGACCAGGTCCAGCCCGGTCACCATCTCGGTGACCGGATGTTCGACCTGCAGGCGGGTGTTGATCTCCATGAAGAAGAACCGGCCTTCGGGATCGACGATGAACTCGACCGTGCCGGCATTGACGTAGTCGATCGCGCGCGCGGCCTCGACCGCGGCGGCGCCCATCGCCGCGCGCAGTTCCGGCGTCACGAACGGGGAGGGCGACTCCTCCAGCACCTTCTGGTAACGGCGTTGCGCCGAACACTCGCGCTCGCCCAGGTGGACGACGTTGCCGTGCGCATCGCCGAACACCTGCAGTTCGATGTGGCGGGGACGTTCGACGTAGCGCTCGAGCAGCACGCGGTCGCGCCCGAACGCGCCCTGCGCCTCGCGCTGGCAGGACGCGAGCGCCGCGGCGAATTCGCCCGGCTCGCGCACGATCCGCATGCCCTTGCCGCCGCCGCCGTGCGCGGCCTTGATCATCAGCGGATAGCCGATGCGGTCGGCCTCGGCCTGGAGTTTCGCGGGGTCCTGGTCCTCGCCGGTGTACCCCGGCACCACCGGAACGCCGGCGGCCTGCATCAATTCCTTCGCGCCGGCCTTCGATCCCATCCTGCGCATCGAGGCGGCCTTCGGCCCGATGAACACGAGGCCCGCGGATTCGACCGCGTCCGCGAAGTCCGCGTTCTCCGAGAGGAATCCGTAACCGGGATGGATCGCCTGCGCGCCCGTGTCGAGCGCGGCCTGGAGGATCGCGTCACCGCGCAGGTAGCTCTCGGCCGGCGGCGACCCGCCGATGTGCACGGCCTCGTCGGCCTGCCGCACGTGCTGCGCTCCCGCGTCCGCATCCGAGTACACGGCCACCGTGCGGATGCCCAGGCGCCGGCACGTCCGGATGATCCGGCACGCGATCTCGCCGCGGTTCGCGATCAGGATCCTGTCGAACATCAGTGGGTCGCCCACCCGGGCTTGCGCTTGTCGAGGAACGCGGCGATGCCCTCCTGGCCCTCGGGCGAGACCCGCAGCGCGGCGATCAGGTCGGCGTTGTCGGCGTCGATGCGCGCGCCATCCACGCCGGCGGCGACGCGGCGGACGAGGGCTTTCGCGCCGGCCGCGGCCACGGGACCGGCCTTGAGCAGCAGGTCGACCTGGCGCTGGATGGCGGTGTCGAGCGCGGTGGCATTCACCACGTCGTGCAGCAGGCCGATGCGGCAGGCGGTGTCGGCATCGAAGATCTCGGCACTCGCGAACCAGCGGCGCGCCTGGCGCGGGCCGATGGCCGCGATGACGTAGGGCGAGATCACTGCCGGCAGCAGTCCCAGCCTGCTTTCGGTCAGGCCGAACTTCGCTTCGGGCACGCCGATCGCGATGTCGCAGCAGGCGACCAGGCCGACGCCGCCGCCGAACGCAGCGCCGTGCACGCGCGCGATGGTCGGGCGCGGCAACGCGTCGAGCGTGCGCATCAGCCGGGCGAGGGCGAGCGCGTCGTCGCGGTTCTCCGCTTCGCTGGCGGAGGCCATGCCACGCATCCAGTTGAGGTCGGCGCCGGCGGAAAAGGACGCGCCTTCGCCTTCCAGGATCACGACCCGAATGCTTGCGTCGGCCGCCAGGCGCTCCAGCGCTTCGGTCAGCCCGGCGACCAGGGCGGCATCGAACGCGTTGTGCAGTTCGGGGCGGTCGAGGCGGACCCGGGCGACGGGACCCTCGTGCTGGACCAGCAATGAATCGGGCATGGGCTCGCAGGGCCGTCGGGAGTCGGTCCAATGATACGGGCCGGCGCCAGCCCCCAAAGGCAAATGCGAGCCATTCGCGTTTCTCGTAGACTAGCCGGGTCCGTTCGAGAGCCCTGTCCATGCGCCCGCCACGCCTGCCGTACGCCCCACGCCTGTCGATCCTGCTGGCGTCAGCCTTGCTGTTCCTCGCCAGCGCCGCGGCCCAGGCCACGCCGCAGGTGCAGACGATCTGGCGCCTGCTGGACTACGTCGCGGTCGACTACCCGGAAGCGGTGCAGGGCGGCGAGGTGGTCAACCAGCTCGAGTACGACGAGATGCTGGAGTTCTCCTCCACGGTGCGCGAGCGGCTGGCGACGCTGCCCGCACACGACGCGCGCGACGCACTGGTCGCGGGGGCCGGGGAGCTGGAAGCGGCGATCGTCGCCAGGGCCGAACCGGCGGCCATCGAACGGCAGGCGCGCGCACTGGCCGAGGCGCTGCTGCAGGCCTACCCGGTGCCGCGTGCGCCGGACAGCCCGCCCGACATGACCGGGATCGCCACCGTCTACGCGCAGCAGTGCGCAAGCTGCCATGGCGCGACCGGCGCCGGCGACGGACCGGCCGGCGCGGGCATGGATCCGCCGCCGATCGCGTTCACCGACGCCGCGCGCGCGCGCCAGCGCAGCGTGTTCGCGCTGCAGCAGGTCATCGAGCAGGGCCTGGAAGGCACCGCGATGGCGAGCTACGCGCACCTGCCGGAGGAGCAGCGCTGGGCGCTGGCGTTCCATATCGGGCAGATGGCGTTCCCGGCCGAGGGTGTCGAGCGCGGCGAAGCCACCTGGCGCGAGCGCGCCGACGTGCGCGCCGCCCTGCCGGACCTGGCCGCGCGGGTGCAGGCATTGCCCGCGGGCCTGGCGGGACTCGAACAACCGCTTGCCGACGACCTCACCGCGTACCTGCGCCGGCAGCCTGGCGAGGCCGCCGCGATCGCCATGGCCGGGCAGGGCGACGGCGGCGTGCTCGCACTCGCCCGCACGCGGCTGCAGGAGGGTGTCGATGCCTATGCCGCTGGCGACGCGGGACTGGCGCGCGACAAGTTGCTGTCGGCGTACCTGGATGGCGTCGAGCCGATCGAACCGTTGCTGGGCACGCGTGACGGACAGTTGCTGCTCGATGTCGAGGCCGCCATGGCCGAGGTGCGCGCCGCGATCGCCGACGGCAAGGACATCGCCGGGGTCAGTGCGCAGGCGGCGGCGGCCAACGCGTTGCTGGACCGCGCCGAGCGGGTGCTGGCGGACGACGACAAAGCCGGCGCCACGACGGCCTTCGTCGGCGCGCTGACCATCCTGCTGCGCGAAGGCCTGGAAGCGTTGCTCATCGTGATCGCGATGGTCGCGTTCCTGCGCAAGGCCGGGCGCACCGAAGCGATGCCGTACGTGCACGGCGGCTGGATCGGCGCGCTGCTCGCGGGCGCCGCGACCTGGATGGCCGCCACGTGGCTGGTGGAGATCAGCGGCGCGAGCCGCGAGATCACCGAAGGCTTCGCGGCGCTGTTCGCCGCGGCGGTGCTGGTGTCGGTCGGCATCTGGATGCACGGCAAGAGCCAGGCCGACGCCTGGCAGCGCTACATCCGCGAGAAGCTGTCGCACGCGCTGTCGAAGGGCTCGGCGTGGTTCCTGTTCCTGCTCGCGTTCGTGGTGGTGTACCGCGAGGCGTTCGAGACGGTGCTGTTCTACGCGGCGCTGTGGAGCCAGGGACACCACGCCTCGATCATGGCCGGCGCGGCGACCGCGGCGGCCGCGCTGGCGGTGCTCGCCTGGGTGATGCTGCGTTACAGCCGGCGACTGCCGTTCGGTACGTTCTTCGGGATCAGCGCGGCCCTGGTCGCGGTGCTCGCGGTGGTGCTGGCGGGCAAGGGCGTCGCCGCGCTGCAGGAAGCCGGCTGGCTGCCGATGTCGCTGGTCGACGCTCCCCGGATCGACCTGCTGGGCATCCATCCCACGCTGCAGGGCATCGGCCTGCAGCTGGCGGTCGTCGCGGTGCTGGTGGCCGGGTTCGCGTGGAATGCGCGCAATGCGCGCGCGGCGGCCGTGGGCGCGGCGTAGGCCGCGATTCCCTCAGTGCTTCTTGCGGCGCGCCTTCGCGCCGGGGTCGGCGGTCGCCTCGACCACCACGCTGAAGCTGCGCGACTCGCCCGGGAAGAGCGCGCCGACGCCGACCAGGCGGCGGTCGATCTCCTCGCCGCGCTCGTTGCGGATGCTCAGCACCATCGTGTATTCGCAGGCCCCGTCTTCGGGACCCTGCAGCGTCGCCTCGACGTTGAGGGGCGTCGCCTTGGCAACGGTCGCGTTGGCGGCGACCGCGGCGGAGTCGAAGCGCAGGTGGCCCCGGCACGCGGGACACACCGGCGCGCTCTCCAGGATCGTCGCCTTGCAGTGCGGGCAGGTGCGGGTGGCACCTGCCTCGCCCGGACGCACGGCGGCCATGTCAGCCGAGCGCGCTCTCTGCCTTCGGCGAGGTCGACTTCGCCTTGTCCTCCCAGCCGAAGTCGGCCTGGCCGCGCATGCGCG
This sequence comes from uncultured Lysobacteraceae bacterium, assembly GCA_946886995.1. The sequence continues at coordinate 351 of CAMPJU010000123.1, read as the reverse complement.
CGCCGGAGGCGACGGTCAGCGAACCGGACTTGATGTCGCCGGTCAGCGAACCGGAGGCGAGCAGTTCGACCTGCTGCGCGGACTCGATGTTGCCCTCGACCTCGCCGGCGATGACGACCTTGCTGGCCCGCACGCTGCCGGTGAGCTTGGCGCCCGTCTCGATGGTCAGGTTGCCCTGCACGTTGACGTCGCCCTTGAACTTGCCCGCGATGCGGACGTGGCCGGCGCCTTCGATCTTGCCCTCGATGGTCAGGTCGGAGGCGATCAGCGATTCCTTCAGCTCAGGCGAACGCGACGTCGCGGCATTGCGCGAGGCATCGCCGAAGTCGCTCGGGCGGATCGGGGTGGGCT